>DATDNL010000498.1:0-8320 GCA_036518315.1 Flavisolibacter sp.
AAGAATTATCACAAAGCGATCACAGTTGCCGCTTCGCCTGCCGAGGCCATGAAGAAGATCAGCGAGGTAAATGGTTGGTGGAAACAAGATTTTACGGGTAGTGCACAAAATCTCAATGATCAGTTCACGGTACCTTTTGGAGATCCGGCTTACGTTGATTTTGTTGTAAGCGAACTAGTGCCAAACAAAAGGGTGGTTTGGAAGGTGCTGAATTGTTACTTGCCCTGGTTTGAAAATAAAAAAGAATGGAATGGTACTGAAATCGTCTTTGAACTGTCTGAAGAGAATGATAAAACGAAGATTGATTTCACGCATCTGGGCCTGCTACCCGGAATTGAATGTTACGAGGCTTGCGAGAAGGGCTGGAATGGGCATATTGATACTTTAGCCAGTTTCATAAATGAGGGGAAGGGACTGGGGGGTGAGAGGTGAATGGTGAATGGTGAATGGTGAATGGTTAGTGATGAGTGATGAGTGAGTTGTTTTGAAGGTGATGTAATTCTGCTATTTGTTTTGAAGGAAATTGGGCGCATTGAATTTTGGAGACGAGGTATTGGCATTGTTTTTCGTGCCTGTAAATAAACAATTTTATGGACGATAAAACGCAGCAGCAGAACCAGGAGTCAGATGACATCAAAAGGGAACTGGACAAGAATAAAACACTCGACGATCCAGGCAGAAATGTAGTTGACTACGGACGTTCAGAACAAGCGGCTGCCGAACAGAGCAAGAAAGAACAAGATCCCGGTGTCAACCAGGATAAAGGTTAATTAGTTGGCTGAATTGGTAAAGTGGTTGTTTGAGCGGATTAGAAATGTTCCGAGGCCGCTATAGACTTTAGTAGTAAATTGACTTTAATCAAAGGCAACCTAAAGGCTGGATAGAGTCACCTTTACTTTCAAGATAGAATTCTACCTGGCAAGCACCGTTTTGCCGAAATAGAATAGGTCGGTTTCCTAGCACCTCCAGGGGTTTCTATTTGCCCTAATAAAGAGTGGGCTTGGAGGATGTAATCTGGACGTAAAGTGGAGACCGAAGATAGTATCTTCTGATGCCTACCGGATAGGAGTCATTCCAACGACCATATAAGATAAGACCTTTTTTGAGGCAGCTCGCTATGCGTATGCCGTAAAAATCTAGCGCGACTTATCCAAAAAACCTGCGATGCATACTTATTACTTATTAATTCCTTAATGTAGTCTTAACTAAAAGGTAACATACAATCCATTCTTTTGCCGTCTACGTTCACCAATGAACGTTTTTTCAGAATCGCATACCTTATTATAATCTATACAAGAGCAATTAATAACGGAACTTCCTCGAGAGTGATCACGATGACAGTTTCCAAAGGAAAATTCTTTGGATATCGCTGGTAGGTTACTATTGCTCACAGACTGCGTCAGTCGTAAATAATTGAACAATTAAAAGTCTCGAATCGAGATTTATTTCCAACGACCCCTGTTTTTACAGGGGTTTCTTTTCAATAGCGCTGAGATGTTTGCCAGGTAATTGCGATTGATGTATAGAAGTAACAATTCAGTAATCCACAGGTAACAATTTGGTAACATGGCAATTGGTCCTTTGCAAATGGAAATAAATCTGTCAGAGACATGAACAACACCCTTCGTTTATTTATTATCTTAAGCGTAATTCTATTTTGCCAGCCAGTCATTGCCCAGGACAAGCTAAAAACGGATAGCAGTTTCAAACCTTCAGGAAAACTTTGGGGATATACTTTTGGAGACTTCTATTATAAGGCTCACTCTGATTCTCTCAATCGTGGTGGAGGAAATCAGTATACAGGCATTGAAAAAGGAAGGAACGCATTTCAAATACGCCGTGTATACCTTGGCTATACTTATGACATAAGTCCAAAATTTACGGCAGAAATGTTGTTGGCGGCAGAGGACAATGTTACGACCTCCTCGGGTGTGACAAGTGGTGACCTGCTGGGAGATAATAAACTAAGTGTCTATATCAAGCTCGCCAATATCCGTTGGAAGAACATCTGGAAAGGGACTGACCTAGTTGTCGGCCAGGTGGCAACGCCTGCTTTTCCGCTATTGACCGAGCCGATTTGGGGTTACCGTTCGGTTGAAAGAACAGTGGCAGATATACGCCGTACCCCGTCATATGATCTTGGCGCGGCGTTACAGGGAACGTTTGATAGCAAGGCTAATTTCGGCTATGATCTAATGGTAGGCAATGGAACGGGCGCCAAACCTGAAAATGACAAATTCAAATGGTTTTATGGTGACGTTTTCGCCAAGTTCCTTGATAAAAAGTTAGTGCTTGATCTTTATGCTGACTATGAACGTTTGAACGAAACGAGCAGCTGGCACCACTCACGCAACATGGTCAAGGGTTTTATTGCCTATACTACTCCTGCGTTTACCATAGGCGTCGAGGCCTTTAAGAACCATGGTCAACAAGATGTGGTCGGCATCAATACTTTGCGAAAAGACACTACGACTGCCAATGCAGAAGCCATTTCTGCTTATGTAAGGGGCCGATTGAAGAAGGATAAGCTTGGATTTTTCGTAAGGGTCGACAATTACAATCCTGATATTAATTATAGCAATAATGATTATACTTCCTACAAAGGGTTAACCGGTAATTACGAGCCAAACAACAAAGAGCTATTTTTCACTACCGGTCTCGATTTTACTCCTGTAAAGAATGTGCACTTTATTCCAAATATCTGGTACAACAGGTACACGTCTAATCAAAGTGGAAAGGCCGGCGCCGCTTACAGGGATCATGACCTGGTCTATCGAATTACGTTTCATTATATCTACCGATAATACTTATTAATTATACACAATCATATGTACTCAAAACAATCTTTACATCGTTCAGTAATCGCCGTGATGACCGTTGCAGCCCTTTCATTTACCGCATGTAATGGTGGTGGTGGGTCGGATAAACAAGCAAGCGGTGATGACAATACTTTAATCGGCGCAGGCAGCACTTTCGTTTACCCTTTGTTTTCAAAACAATTTTCGGAATACAATAAAGAAACCGGCCTCAAGGTCAACTATCAATCCATAGGATCGGGTGGCGGCATTCAACAGTTGACACATAAAACCGTCGACTTTGGCGACTCTGATGCCCCGCTAAATGAAGAACAAACCAAGGAAATTGGAAGTCCTGTTTTGCATATCCCTATGTGTTCAGGCGCCGTTGTTATCTCATACAATTTGCCAGAACTTAAAGACACTTTGAGGTTGACTCCCGATGTAATTGCAAATATTTTTCTTGGAAAGATTAAGTCCTGGAACGATCCCCAGATCGCTGCTGTAAATAGCGGTGTTCAACTGCCCTCTACTCCAATTGTGGTTGCACACCGGTCAGACGGAAGTGGCACCACCAATATTTTTACGACCTATTTATCGAAGGTAAGTCCGCAGTGGAGTACAAGTCCAGGTAAAGGTTCTTCTATTAACTGGCCTATTGGACTTGGTGGTAAGGGTAACGAGGGCGTAGCAGGATTGGTGAAACAGACGCCGGGTGCAATCGGTTATGTGGAGTTGGCCTACGCAGTTCAAAATAAGATGGCTTTTGCGAAAGTGAAAAACAAAGCTGGTAATTTTATTACTCCTTCAGTAGCCTCTACAAGTGCAGCAAGCAACATCCAATTGCCGGAAGATTCAAAAGTATCACTGACCGATACTGATGCCCCTGATGGTTATCCTATTAGTGGATTCACATGGGCATTGATTTACAAGGAGCAGAAGTATGACAACAGATCACAGGACCGAGCAACGAAACTGTTGAAACTATTATGGTGGAATATACATGAAGGACAGAAGTTTTGCGAAGGTTTGAATTATGCACCCTTGTCACCCTCAGCAGTTACTGTCGCAGAAAAGATTCTGAATTCGGCGACCTACGATGGCAAACCGATTTTGCAGTAATTACGACGTAGTTGAATTACATGGCAATTACCCGCATCATGCGGGTAATTGTATAATAATATTATGGAGTTAAGACATTTTTTTTCGCTGAAGAAAGTAAAAGCCGAGGCAAGTTTCAAGAAGACTTTGCTAATTACGTCGATATTAATGATTGTAATTGCAATTGCGATATTTCTCACTCTTGTCGTGCATTCGGTTCCTTCATTGAAAGCATTAGGCATAAAATATCTGTGGGGTAGAACCTGGGATCCGGTCAGTAATGTTTATGGAGGCCTGCCTTTTTTATTAGGAACCTTACTCACCTCATTTTTAGCACTCTTTATTTCGATTCCGTTTTCCTATGCAATCGCCATCTATTTAGGGGAATACAAAATAACCGGGTGGTTACCTGGTTTTCTAAGGAACATTGTTGAGCTGGTCGCTGCGGTGCCATCTGTTATTTATGGATTCTGGGCACTGGTTGTAGTAGTACCCCTTGTAAGAAGTTTGGAAACTAAGTTCGGTGTTGCTCCTTACGGTGTCGGAATATTTACCGCATCGCTGGTACTTGCCATCATGATCATACCCTATGCGGCGTCCCTCGGGCGTGAACTCATAAGATTAACACCTTCAGCACTTAAAGAGGGTGCTTATTCTTTGGGCGCCACCCGGTATGAAGTCATCAAAAACGTCGTACTTCCCTATACGAAGTCAGGACTGTTTGCCGGCCTGCTTTTGTCCCTGGGAAGAGCCCTGGGAGAAACCATGGCGGTAACAATGGTGATCGGAAATACGAACATTTTACCGTCAAACGTCTTTTCACCATCCAATACGATGGCAAGTGTTATTGCCAACGAATTTACAGAGGCCGATCGGGCTGTTTATCTCTCTGCATTGATTGAATTGGGACTGCTCTTGTTCCTGGTGACTGTGGTGATCAACATTATTGGAAAGGCCGTTATTAAAAGGTTTACAAACGAATAATATGTTCAGAGGTGTAGAATTCAGACTGACGAAGAGCAAAATATTCCAGGTGGTAATCATGGTATTTGCCTTCCTTATTACTATACCGTTGTTTGCCATCATCTATTACGTGGTAAAAACAGGTATCACGCAAATCAACTGGAACTTTTTGACCAATATCCCGAAACCCGTGGGGGAGATCGGAGGCGGTATTGCCAACGCCTTGTTGGGCAGTATCATAATTGTCCTTATTGCTACGGTCATCGCGGTTCCCCTTGGTGTTCTTTGCGGGATTTATTTAAGTGAGAACCGCAATAGCAAAATCTCTTACTGGAGTCGGTTGGCAGTAGACATATTGCAAGGCACGCCATCCATTGTGATTGGCATTGTAATCTATTTCTGGGTGGTTAAGCCAAGGGGTGGTTTTTCTGCTTTGTCCGGAAGCGTTGCATTGGCAATTATGATGCTCCCCATCATTATCCGTTCAACCGAGGAGAATTTGAAGTTAATCCCGTCTTCCTTGAAGGAGGCAGGCCTTGCTTTGGGTCTGCCGTACCAAAGAGTCATTATGCGAATCATCATTCCCTGTGGATTCAGTGGCATCCTTTCCGGAATTATGCTCGCTGTTGCAAGGGTTGCAGGTGAAACCGCGCCCTTGCTTTTTACAGCATTTGGGAATCCTTATTTAAGCACCAATGTTTTAAAACCGATGCAAAGTCTCCCATTGCTGATCTTTAATTATGCCACCAGTCCTTACGATGAATGGCACGACCTGGCCTGGGGGGCTTCGACAATATTGCTGATCTGGGTACTCCTATTGAATATTTCAACTAAGCTGATAACAAAAAAATGGAAAGTACAATTATAAGAAGTGAAAATTTTAATGCTTATTTCGGAGCCAATCACGTGGTGAAGAATGTAAATATGGAGATTCCACGGAATCATGTTATTTCTGTTATGGGTCCCTCCGGTTGTGGGAAAACGACCTTTCTTCGGAGTATTAATCGAATGCACGAGCTCATTGCAGGCGCTACCACTGAGGGCAAAATGTTCTTACATAACGAAGATGTCTATGAACTTAACCCGATCCTGGTACGGTTGAAAATCGGGATGGTATTCCAACGCCCGAACCCATTCCCTAACCTGAGTATTTATGATAACGTTATAGCCGGTTACAAACTAAACGGGGTAAAGCTTTCCAAAAAAGACAAAGACCATATTGTTGAAAGTTCTCTTTCGAAGTCTGCGTTGTGGAACGAAGTAAAAGATACTTTGCATAAAAAGGGCTCCTTTCTTTCGGGCGGACAACAGCAGCGTTTATGTATAGCGAGGGCCATTGCTATGGAACCGGAGGTTCTACTGCTGGATGAGCCAACGTCAGCCCTTGACCCTATTTCAACAGCGAGTATCGAGGAACTATTAACAGAGTTGAAGAAGAATTTTACGATCATTATTGTCACACACAACATGCAACAGGCCGCGAGGGTTAGTGATAAAACTGCCTTTTTCTATTTAGGTGAACTCGTCGAATACGAGAATACGAGAATGATGTTTACGGAACCTAAAGATCCCCGGACGCAAAACTATATAACCGGAAGATTCAGTTAATTTAATAAACGGAATAAAAGACCAAGCATGACAAAATTAGATATTGAATTGGGCTCATTGAAACAAGAAACCATCGAAATGTGGAAACTAGTGGAGTCCCAATTACAAAAGGGACTGTCTGCGTTATTGAATTTCGATAAGGACCTTGCCCGTGAAATTGTACTGATCGAGAAGAGAGTGAATGGTGCCGAGTTAAAAATTGACAGGGATTGCGAAGACATACTCGCATTGTATTCACCTGTTGCTGTTGACCTGCGGTTTTTACTGGCGGTGTTGAAGATCAATACGAACCTGGAGCGAATTGGAGACATTGCAGAAGGTATTGCCAAAATGATTTTAGATACCAAAGAACCCTTTGCAAGACCCCTCCTGGATGTTACAATGGTTGTCGAAATGTATGGCGAATGCCTTCAAATGGTGTCCGAAATCCTGCATGCGTTTGAAAAAGAAGACAGCGCCATCGCCAGGGGTATTTTTAGGAGGGATGAACTATTGGACGAGATTAATCGTAAGGCAAACGACCTGATCGGCAGTTATGTTGCCGGGCATCCGGAAGATATGGAACAATCCCTGACTGTTCTTTCAATGATCAGGAGGCTGGAGCGGATTGGTGACCAGGCGGAAAACATTGCGGAGGAGATCATATTTTACATAGAAGCCAAGGTTCTCAAGCACTTATCAAAGCGAGATAAAAATATCGAATAAGACATAACAAGGATTTCGTCACCCGCTTAACAATTAGATAATAATTTGGTAACATTCCGTTCGTGTTTCAATATTCCAATCTTCTAAATTGCGGCAAAACCTTTGTATTGATCACTTGAAACAAAAGCCTTGCATATGCCATACCTAAAATCTTTAACCCGGGAATTACAGGAAATGTGGGCGTTGGTTTTGTTGCAACATCAGAAAGCATTAATTGCGTTGCTTGAACTTGACAAGGACCTGGCACGTGAAATCTTTCTAATTGAAGAAAGAGTCAACAGTTGTGAACAGTTTATCGAAAGCGATTGTGAGTCTTATCTTTCGTTGAATGGATCCGGATCGGTGGACATCTCACCCGCTCTATTCATACTGAAAACAACAAGGCAACTTGAAATAATAGGGGATCTCGGAAAGAAGATTGCAACCGACATTCTTAACAGCGATTCAAGTTACCCCACACAACTTTTAGCAGAAAGCAATATAGAAGAGATATTCAGAAGCAGTAATAAAATATTGCAACTGGCATTGCAGGCATTCGAAGACAGTGACACTTCACTGGCTCAAATCATAATGTCGCGAATCGAGATTTGCAAAGAAATGATTTTAGAAGGAGACTCAGATTTGTTGCACTATTTGGTGCGTTATCCCCAGGAACGTTCCCATGGTTTAAGTCTATTTTCCATTATCGAAAGTATTAAGCGGACCGTCGAGGTGTCTCAAACTATTTCGCAGGGAATTATCAATAACAACCGGGTTGCCACGGTTGCAATTTGACAGGTCAAATATTGCCGGGAGAATACTGCAAATCCCGGCTCATAAAAGAATTTCAAGGTCTCAGTTAGAAGTGAATTAAAGAGCGAGAGCCTGAAATCTTGTCTCACACTATGAGCTGGTATGAGTCCGACCAATAGTGGAGAGGGAGTTACCATGACTTTACAATAAGGGTCTCGCCCCAAAATCGCCTGTAACTCGCCTGTAACTCCACTAAGGAAGCCCACAGCCAAATTATTTGCAAAGAATGGCCCCGGTTGACTGTGTTTAAACAGGAAACCCCTATCACTTTAATATAGGGCACGGACTCTGAAAGGTTTTTTTTACACCTTTTTACTGCCCATAATACCAGACAGTTAGATACTTTGAACCAGGTA
>DATDNL010000499.1:0-3773 GCA_036518315.1 Flavisolibacter sp.
GGAAATAACAGCACTGTCGCTAAAGGCAAATAACTGTCCGCGTTGATACCTCCTGTTGCCTCCGCCGAAAGCATAGATGGCAAACGTGTCTTTGGGAAGATTATGAAATCGGAAGTTACCGTTCCGGTCCAGTCTCACTACGTATTGTGGATTCTTCGTAAGAATGGACGAGTCCCTCTGGTCCCTGTATAAAGCCACATTCAGCGTAGTGTCAACACCACCCTCGGCCAGCAGTACCTTTCCCGATATTTCAAGAGAATCAAGATAAGGCCCGGTGGAAAACGTATAGATAAAATTCTTTACAGGGTTACCCTCTGTAAGATCAACAATTGAATTACCAAAATTGATGACATACGTAGTATTGGAACGAAGCATGGTATCCCTGAACCTTACGGTAACTGCTTTACCCTTTGTTGTCACCTCGGGATCGACATCAAATGAAGGAGTGAAAATGATATTATTCCTGGGATCCTTGGGATCATCCAATTCTTCGTTGAAGTTCAGAACAATCCTGTCGCCCTTGAAGTTAACGGTGGAATCGTGGGGGTTAGCACTTACAAATTCGGGAGGAATTGTATCTCTGGGTCCGCCTGAAGGAGGTATCATATTCGCACATCCCGTGGGTACACTCATCCAAAATGCAAATACAATAACAACCAAGGCTGAAGCAATAATTCCCTTCCTCATGGCTGACAAACTTACATCCTTTGCCATGATCTGGAGATGCGTATTTGTGAAGGTGATCTAAAAGTTGTCCGTCAAGCCACGCTAACGGCGAAGATTATTAAAGTAAACAGGCATTGTATTGTCAATTAAGTAACGATTTGCAGGGGCTCCTGTTGCTCTTCTTCTACCTCATGCATGGCAACATACATCTTGTGGTCCTTAACAAAATTGCACCAGTAACAATCGGGCTTGCCACATCCCTTGTAGAAATCATGGGCCTGTATTTTATCCCAGGTTTCTGTGATCTGTTGCACTACAGTTTCTTCGTGTTCAGCTGTAATGTGAACCTTCTTAACATCGAAGTCTTCTTTCTCATTCGGCTCAATAAAAAGGAATTCAATATGTCTTAACTCTTTACTCTTGTCCCTCTGTCTATCAAATAACAACTTATAAAAAACAGCCTGCCTCCAGTAGTTGCCACCCTCCGGTTTTTTGGGGAACCCCTCTTCCGCAAACTCATATCTCCTGTTCGATTTCTCTAAACTCCCGGTCTTGAAGTCCGTAATCACCACTTCGTTGCCCCAGTACTGGATCTTATCCGCAAAACCTTTCAAAGGAATGGAATGTAATGCTGCTTCAAGCGATACCTCCGTACGCACAAACTCATCACCCTTATTCACAAAAAATCTATCATAAAAAGCGGTGAGGCACTTAATGCCATATTCTGTAAATCGTTTCAGGCTCTCGGCTGTGAATACATGCCTGTTATTGGTTATATGCCATTCAAAACGACTGGTGAGCATCTGCAACGGAGGATACACACGCCCCGACTCCATCATTTTGTTGAAGTAATAGCTCAGCGCGTCGTGCATGCTTGTACCGAATTGCGCACTCTCACTGTAGGCTCCCGGTATTCGTACAAGAGAGTTATAGTAAAACTTCAATGGGCATTCCAGGTAGTTATTGAGCGCAGTCACGTTCATCTTAAAGCCAGCCAGCAGTTGTTCTATAAAATCTGCTTCTGCCTTTTCCAACTCAGGTTGCTGAATCAGGCCATAACGAAGGACGCTATACTTTAGTTTGACATCATCAGTAATGGCGACGGGCTCATGCTTCAGATTCTCAATTGCCATCTCCGCGATAAACCTCGAAGCTTCCAGTTCCTTTCCATCGTTAGTGAACTTAGGAAAAGAGATGTACAAGAACTTCTCGGCACGCGTGGCGGCTACAAAAAACAGGCGCCTTAGCTCCTCTTCCTTCTCTTCAGGAGTTTCTTTGGTGAATACATTTGGCGGCAGCTTGTATCCCGAGTTGTATTTCTTTTTACTTTCCCAAACATTGGAGTGACAACCAACAAAGAACACATACTCATACTCCAGGCCCTTGCTACCATGGCAGGTCAGCAAATTCACTCCCTTTTCATTTCCGTTGGTTTGAATCAATGGTATTGGAAGGCCATTCTCATCGAGCAGTTCTATTTGCCTGGCAAGGCCTTTCAAACTCAAGTCGGGATTTCGTTTGCATTCATCCTGCACAAAGTCGAAGAACCCATTCAGTAATTGCATGAGCCATGCTTTGTCTGGCTGGTCCATTATGTAGGAGATGATATTTGCCTCATTGAATAGCAGTTCAAACCACTTCAGCAAGGGCATGTTCTCACTTTCGGTAATCAATATCTCCAGCGTCTTATGAATGGCAATGAGTTTGTCGGTTACATCGTCTGCACTAAATAGCTTCTGTTGATTATTGGCCGCCAGGACGCCGAGGTACTCACGTATCGATTGTGGTTCGCCCTTTCTGCGGTTACGCTGATTCCCGCTCACTTCGTTGCTGATGGCGGCAATCTTCAGGGCCGGGATACCATGGAAGTTGTGGTGCAGTATTTCGAACAGGATCGGTTCACCACTGAATGGTATCTCCGTCTCAGCGATCGCATAATTGAGGTAACAAAGTATCTTCTTGATAAACGGATCCTTCAGCAGGTTGATCGACTTCCTTGTGTAATAGGGTATCTTTTGCAATTGAAGAAACTTCTGCAGTTCATCGCCGGTTCTGTGTTCTTTGTAGATCACTGCTATCCTCCCTGGAGCTATTCCTTCATTTACCAGTTGCCTGATCTCCTCGGCTACCAGGATGTTTTCCTCAAACTCATTATTGACACTCCTGATCACAGGACCAACCTTAATATCCCTGTAAGCAGGGTTGGATGCTGTAAGTATCTTCTCAAGGTCCTTATACTCGTTGGTAAGCCTTTGGGTATTGTTCTGAATCAGCAAGTGGGCCGAATCGAGGATGGGCTGAACACTCCGGTAGTTCTGTGTTAACACGACACGCAACAAGTCGTCATACTTACCGGCGAGCAACCGCATGTTTTCCATGTTTGCCCCCTGGAAGCGATAAATACTCTGGTCATCATCACCTACCACAAACAGGTTCGGGCTTTCGTCCTGCCAATAACTCACTAGCAATTCCACCAGTCTATTCTGGGCACCGCTTGTGTCCTGGTATTCATCAACCAGGATAAATTGATATTGCTCCTGGTAATTCGCCAGAACATCAGCATTGGTTTCGAAAACGTTGATCACCCAGTTGATCATGTCATCGAAGTCGTAGCGCTGCTTTTCCTTTAGTATATTTTGATAGACCGGGAATGCCTGTACTGCTGCTCTCAGCTTGATCATCTTCTCCTGTTCTTTCTTCCCTTCAGCAGTCAATTCAATAATTCCCTTCTTCGCTTTGATCTTATTGTAGAAAGTATCCGGAATGATATCTTCTATGTACTCATCTATCTTGTTAACGAGATAGTCGGCAGTCCAGCCTTCACGCTTCATGTTGCTGAAAAGATCTTTGAGGTAACCAGCTTCAAAATAGACGTCGGTCTTGTAGCGTTTTAATGGGTGATTGTTGTCAAAACTATCAATAAGTTCCATCAGGCATTGCACCTGTTCGAGTTGATTGATGGGTTGGAGTTCTTTCTTGTGAAACAGATGCATGTTTTGCTGAATGACCATGTTACAGAACGAATGGAAAGAGTGAATATGCACACTGTAAGCATCGGCACCGATCATATTCAGCAAGCGCTTCCTCATGGCGAGGACACCTGCATC
>DATDNL010000500.1:0-4774 GCA_036518315.1 Flavisolibacter sp.
GTTCGTCGCCTTAATCCTGTCCTTCATCGCTATAACCAGCGCGTACGGACAAGGTGGACTTATAAGAGGTATCGGCAGCCGTGTGGGGCAAATGGGCCAGGGTGGACAGGGAGGTGGTAGTGACAGCGTTAAAGTCAGGGATAAATTCGCTGATACAGTCACTGTAAAAGTCTATTACCGCGACTCCACAAGGTCATCAAGATTAGACTCCTCCATCAACGATTATTCAAAGCGGTATCCTATTCCTGCTACTTATATCTACCTGGGCAATACAGGTGCCGCAGCCCGTTCTATTTTGTTCGCGCCTCAGCCACGACCAGGATGGGACCCCGGCTTTCACGCTTTCGACATTTATAAGTGGAATCTTGACAAAGTACGTTTCTTCAACACCACCCGCCCGTATACGGAACTCGGGTATTTGCTCGGAGCAAAAGCTGAACAGATCGTCGATATTCTCCATACGCAAAACATAAGGCCCAATTGGAACTTCTCTCTCGGCTACCGCCTCATCAACTCGCCTGGAGAATTTAGAAACCAACGAACAAATCATAACAACTACTCCTTCACTTCCTGGTATCAAAGCAAGAAGAAACGATACAACAATTACTTTGTCGTACTCGATAATAGCCTGCAGGCTGGAGAGAACGGTGGCATAAAGAACGACGCCATGCTCAATGATCCGATCTACGCAAAGGATCGTTCTACCATCCCCACTAACATTGGAGGTGACCCAATCAGTGGTAATAACTATTTCTCGACCTCATTGGTGACCGGCAACAAATACAATGAGCTCAACTTCCTGCTGCGGCAACAGTACGACTTTGGCATGAAGGATTCCGTTGTAAACGACTCTTCAGTTATCTACCTCTTCTATCCGCAGGTTCGTTTTGAACACACCTTCAAATACGGTAGCTATCACTACATGTTCAAAGACTTCCCTGCCTACTCAGGCACGGTGACCAACAGCCCTGACTCAGCATGGTACAAAGCATCATACGGCATCGACTTTCGTCCTGGTGATTCTGTTTTTCTGAAAGACAACTGGAAGGAAGTCAGTAACGACTTTTCCATTTATTCATTCCCGGTTGCTAAAAATCAAAACCAGTTTATTAAGCTGGGCACCGAACTTCAATTACTCAAAGGCAGTTTTGCCGACTCAATTTACACCCCTGCCGTCACTGCTTCTGCATCACTTTATAACATCATTGCTCACGGTGAATACAGGAACCTTACAAGGAACAGGAAATGGGACGTGGACGCATTTGCGCGGTTATGGTTGGCAGGATACAACATCGGTAATTACCACGCCTACATTTCCTTGCAAAGGCTGTTAAGCCAGAAGTTTGGCAGCTTCCAGCTAGGCTTCGAGAACATTAACCGCTCACCATCATTCATCTACGATCCACGGAGTGCCTTTTATTGGGATGCGCCTAAATCTTTCGGTAACGAAAATACCACGCATCTGTTCGCTTCCATTTTCCTTCAGAAGTTGAAAATGCAATTGAGTGGAGACTATTACCTTATAGGCAATTATCTCTATCTCAATGGGTATCACTCGCGTCAACAGGAAAATAACATCTTCAATGTTCTTCGTGTAAATGCCTTAAAAACCATTACCATCGGAAAGCGCTGGCATTGGTATGCAGAAGTCTATGTGCAGCAGAAGGCTGGCAATGCCGAGGTACACATACCGGTCCTGTATACACGGAATCGCTTTATGTATGAAGGCAACCTCGGTTTCCGGAACTTAAATATTGCGATCGGGACTGAAGTACGATACAACACACCTTACAAGCCGGACAACTACTCCCCGGTACTTGGCCAATTCTTCTACCAGGATTCTGTAACCATCAGCAATCTCCCTGATATTCATCTTTTCCTTCATCTGCGTATCAGGACCTTTAAAGCCTTCGTCCGTGCCGAAAACCTTAATACGGCCAGGCTCCTTGGCGGCTTCCAGTTTAATAACAATAATTTGGCAGCCCCCGGTTACCCTACACCGGGCCTTAACATTCGTTTTGGAGTCTATTGGACATTTGTTAATTGATGCCTGTTAGCTTTTATCTAACTTTTCGACGATTATCTTTGTTAAGCACAAAAAAACTACTATGAAGTCACTATTCCTGTCTTTATTATTTGCTGTTATAGCAACGGTTGGATTTGCTCAAACGAAAAGCGAAACCCTGAAAGTATCTGGTGAATGTGGTTCCTGTAAAAAGAAGATAGAATCGGCAGCTAAAAAAGCCGGGGCGTCTTATGCAGTGTGGGATGTTGATTCAAAAGAGTTATCTATCAAGTACAATAGCACATCTACAAATTCGGCAAAGATCCAAAAGGCAATTGCAGATGTGGGTTACGACACGCCCGATTACAAAGCAACTGACGAAGCCTATAATAAATTAGACGGATGTTGCCAGTATGATAGAACAAATTCGAAGACTCAAAAGACTGAGAAAACAGATAGCACCAGTAGAAACTAGCTAATTTTATTAATAGTATTGAACAACAGCCCTCCAGCGAGGGCTTTTGTATTGGTACCGTTTCGATAGTAATTCCGATTTGAACACCATCACAAGTTTGGCGCTACTACCCGGTTACGGTGTTTGCTCTATTCCTCACTAATGAAATCTGAAAGAGAATCCCACGGCGAAATAATTCTTCATTGGGTTATCAGCCACTCCGTGTCCCGCTGATACATCTAGTTTCAAATCGTTGCTGATGTAATAGGCAAGGCCACCATCAATGGCATGATCCCACTTTCCGGAGGATTCTTCTATAGATTTGAAGCCAAAGGCTTCGACATAGGTATACCAACGTTTACCGAGGCTCAGGTTTGGCGACAGTGTATAAAGGAGCGCAAATCCATCTTCTTCTTTACCAGCACCAATATTATATCCCAAACCTATTTTCTTAGTAATGGATTGTTGACAGGTAAAGCGAAACGATGAATAGTAGGACCAAACCGCCGGTCCATTTCCCCGGAAGGACGAACCTAAGTGTATAATCAATGAGGTCTTAGGCAGCAAACCCTTTTCTTCGAATAACGCGATCTTTGTGCCTATTTCTACAGGAGCCAGGTCGGTTCTTGTTTTGGAATCCGGAATAAGAAACAAGTACTCAGAAAAGTACGTACTCTCCAGTCTTAACTCAACACGTTTACTCAATCCATACTTAAGTAAAAACGTAGGATGAGCGATCGTGTAGTCGCTTTGCCCGGAGTTCTCCTTGCCAATCCCTAATTCTCCCTGGAAATATTTTTTTGGTACCAGCACCGCCGATTCGGTTTGGTCCGGACGATCAGTGTCTATCCTTTCCTGTGCAGACGCAGGAAAAACTCCAAACAGCAAAACCGAAAATGCTAGTCGTTTCATAACTATTGTTCGAAGAGGCAAAAGCTACCTCCTACCCAATCCTTGTCTTTATTATACCGGACGCCAATCATTTTCCCTTTGCTTAAACGGGCGAGATTATTGGCGGCGACAGGCCTTGCCTGCCCTTCTTTCCAGAAATAAAACAGCCTGATCTCGGCCTTCGCAGGCTCACCAGGTGTTAGTATCACCGGTGCATAATTTACCTTACGTTGAATGATCCAGTTCTCCTTATCGGTTATTTTATCCAGCTCTTCTTTGGTAACATCAATGATCACACCTTGCCCCGCAAAAGAAAATAAAGGTTTCACTACATAATTCTCAAGGTCTTTCGGTATGTCTACTTCGTCGAGGAAATGCGTTTCGGGAACGTAAGGATGTTTGATGAAAGGCAATGTGAATTTACTGAGTCGATAAAACCAGTTAGGATGAGGCACCCACGTCACGTCAAGATCCTGCTGAAAGATCTTTCCCTTTTCCTGCACTTCCTTTGACTGTTGAAACAAGTCGTCGAAGATCACCCTGTTGTAAATTCTTTTGATCAGTGTTTTCTTGCCATTGTTGTTGTAATATAGTTTTCTGCCCTCCTGTATTACGTCGCTCAAATCGACTGTTTTAATACCCAGCAAATCCTCAGTCGCATAGAAGTCAACTCTTGTTTTCTGTTGATGTGGAAATAGCTCCAGTAAAACAACGTCCTCAGGATCGTTGTCTGCGATAATGATCTCGCTCAACAATTTGATGTACGATTCTCGCTCGAAACCATTGAGAAAGGTAGAATAGTTTGCGGGCGTCCAAAAATGCCTGGCGTGAATTTCAGGTAGGAGTAGATGCCATGCAAACAAAGTTGGGAAGCCTTGCATCTCTATCAGTTGAGGCTCCAGTTCTCCCCTTTCATTCTCACAAACTCCAAAATCGAAAGCAATGAAATGGGGATGTGCATCTTCATTAGGTACCTTCAAATGCGCCGGTATCGCTTTTTCTGATTGTTGATGATAACCCGGCGTTGTAATCACATCAATGATCGCTTCGCAAGCCGATAACATCTTCTCTGTGAATTCTTCAGAAACAAACACAGGCGTTTCCGCCACCCTAAAGTCCAGGTGACCTGGGTAAACATTGGCAAGGTCATTTATAAAGGCCTCGTAATTCTCTTCCTTAAATTCTTCATTGTAGTTCCTTCTCAACTCCGGTACCATAGAACATTTTAAGAAGGTAAGATAGGAAGAAACTGCTTCCAATGATTCCAACCTGTGCTTATCCCAACTCAAAGCCAAAACTCAAAACTGTAAACTGTGGTTTTGTTCTTTAGCTCAAACTATTAACCTTTGCGGTCCAACGTTACACTATGACTCGATCGGGCAAAGCGGCTATGGGTTTCATCTTCGTTACATTACTCATTGATG
>DATDNL010000501.1:0-4500 GCA_036518315.1 Flavisolibacter sp.
GGCTGATACTCTGGTAATGGAAGCTGATGCCGAGCATTTCTATGAAGTAGTCAGCTCCATTCTTAAATACAGGCAACTGGCTGATGGCGGCAAAACCATAGTAAAAGAGTACACAAGCTATGAGGCTGACAATAAACGCCACTACCGAGTTGGTGGTAAAACTGCTTACACAAACGCCTATCGAAGTAAAAACCGCCGTTAACAGTACCAGCCCCAAATAGGAACCCGCAGCAGCACCGGAATCAATTCTTGAAGTAGATGCCAGGTGATTAATTGTAAAATAGTAGACAAGCGTCGGCACCAATGCGATAAGAGCCACAATGAGACTTCCCCAGAACTTACCATTGACGATCTGCCAGGCGCTGATGGGGCGTGTCTGCAATATTTCAAATGTGCCTCCCTTGAATTCGTCCGAGAAGCTGCGCATGGTTATGGCAGCAATCAGGAACAACAAGATCCAGGGAGCAAAGGAAAAGAACCGGTCCAGGGTGGCATAACCATTTTCAAGGATATTGTCGCGGAAGACGAATAATACGAGTCCGTTGACCAGTAAGAAAACAATGATGGCAATGTATCCTGTGAGACTGCTAAAAAACTGGCGGAGCTCTTTTTTACAAATGGGCCACATTAAGATGGAATCCTTAGCTTTAGTTTTTGAATAGTGCAAAATAACTAATGAATCGTTGCTAAAAAGAAAAATCCCGTTATTGTACGGGATTCTAGTTATCAGCTCGCCGTCAGTCGCTCTACTTCTGCCCTTCGTGCATCATTCAATTGCTTGAGTCCTGCCTGTACGAGGCGAAAACAAATCACCCAGGCAATCGCTCCGAGAATTAGATACTTTAAATCCATAAAGAAAGGAAGTGGCAGGATGCCAAACTCCGCATTCCATACCATATGAAGTAGCATGCTGGATACTAATACTCTTATAAAACGCATATCACCAAGCATGTCCCAGCTAAACTTCCTGTCGCTCTTGATCAGCCAAAATGCTGCAGATGCATTTGCGGTCCAAACGATATGCATGAAGGGAGACAAGAGTCCTCTGAACACAAGGCTATCCACCATGCTATCGAAGCTGGCGCTCCTGTAAGCATAGCCCGCACTTTCAAATGCAGCAAATCCCATCCCGATGGCAGCGCCAAAAAGTAAGCCGTTCAATATCCATTTGTACCTGGTAAATCTTCCTACAATCAATATTACCACAAGCACCTTCGCGGCTTCTTCAATGATACCTGCCGCCGAAGCATGCATGATACTGCTTAAGAACTCGAACCTATCAAATAAGACTAACGCGAAAAACAAAGATGTCACTCCTCCGAAAAATGCCAGCGTCATTACCATGAATACAGAAATATTTCTAGGCGCGTTCATTTCGAGGAAGAAGATCAGGGTGGAGAGAGGTACAGCAAAGGAGCCTATGAACATAAGTCCCGGTAGAAGATTGGCATTTTCAAAGGTTCTGTAACCGACGATTAGCAAGACCGCAATTGCAAGGCTGACGAGTAACATCCTTGAGAATAACCACGGTTTAGCCCAACTGACTTCAATATCTGTCAGGGCGGGCGTATTATTATAGGTGCCGGTGGTTAACTGGTCCTCCATCTCGGGAAGGGAATGCTTCTTGAATACCTCTGAAAATATCTGTTGAAACTTAAAGTCCTTCAATTCCTCGAGGCCGATAAAGCTGGTAAAGCCCTTTCGTAGGTTTTCAACAGCACCGGCATTTGCGGTGGTTGCGCTGGTAGGCGCATGAATCCTCCAGATAGAGTTGCCAATCCTCAAAACATCACTCACACGCAACTCACTCTTGCTAATGATCGTTCCGTTGATCTTCACCGGCAGAGGGCAATCGGTGCCATCCACCACGATCTTGTTATCGATATTGGATACGATTACTACACCGCCATGGTTCTCCAACTCTTTAATCATGGTAAAGTTTTCACCCTCGACAGCGCTTAAGATCACAAGCTGTCCCGCTTTGATTCCTATCGAAAAGTGATCGTCCTTGCCGTCGATGCACTCAAGCAGGTAGGTGGAGAGTTCTAAGGTTGTTTCCATGTATGTGTTTTGGGTGAAGACATAATGAATTTAATAAAAAGCGCAAACAGTTAAACGCCATGGACATAAAAAATCCCGCTCGAGGCGGGATCTATCAAATAAGGTTCAAGATGCTTTATACGGCGAAACTTTCTCCGCAGGCGCAGGTGCGACTCGCGTTCGGGTTATTAAAGTGGAAACCCTTTCCATTTAGACCATCCGAAAAGTCAAGCGTGGTGTTCACGAGGTATAAGAAACTTTTTAGGTCTGTAACGACCTTCACCCCATTATCCTCAAACACCTGGTCGGCAGGCTTTAATTCCTTATCGAAGTCCATCTTATAGCTAAGACCGGAGCAACCGCCACCAACAACACTAACACGCAAGAAGTAATTCTCGTCGTAATTTGATTCATTCATCAGTGCCTTAACTCTTTCCTTCGCCTTATCTGTTACATGAATGGCATTATCCATTGCTACCATACGATTTGATTTTAGTTGTTATAACTACCAAATAAATTCATTTCTCTTAATTGCCTCGTGTTCTTACTTACCTTCTCAATTGTATAATCGATTTCTTCTTCGGTCGTAAACCGTCCAAGGCTAAAACGGATCGAACTGTGTGCCAGCTCATCATCCAAACCGAGCGCCTTTAGTACATACGACGGTTCCAAAGAAGCGGATGTACAAGCGGAGCCGGACGAGACGGCAATTTCTTTGTTAATACTCATCATCAGGGCTTGCCCTTCCACACCTTTAAACGAAAGATTGGTAACGTTGGGCAAGCGGTGTGCTTTACTTCCATTTACAAATACCTCTCCTGCTTCCAGCAATGCCCGTTCCAATTTATCGCGCAGGGCTCTAAGCTTTGTTGCATCTTGCTGCATTTCGATCGCACAGATCTCAGCGGCCTTGCCAAAACCTACAATGCCCGGAACATTTAAGGTACCGCTTCTCATGCCTCTTTCATGTCCACCGCCATTGATCTGCTCCACCAACCTTACCCTTGGATTCTTTCTCCTCACAAACAAGGCACCGATCCCTTTGGGACCATAGATCTTGTGAGAGGAAAAGGTCATAATGTCTATATAATCAGTATTCACATCCACTGCTATTTTGCCTACTGCCTGCGTGGCATCTGAGAAAAACAACACTCCATGTTTGCGGGCTACGGCAGCAATTTCCTTAATTGGGTTGATCGTTCCGACCTCGTTGTTGGCATACATTACCGCGATCAATACGGTGTTTGGCTGAATAGCCTCTTCCACCTGGTGAGGGGAAATGAGTCCTTCCCTGTCTGCTTCGAGGTAAGTCACTTCTACGCCACGCTTCTCGAGGTGTTTGCAACTATCTAAAACCGCTTTGTGCTCAATGTTCGAAGTAATGATATGATTACCTTTTGAAGTATAGGCGTCGATGACTCCCTTGAGTGCCAGGTTCGCTCCTTCCGTGGCTCCTGAGGTGAAGATAATCTCCTTTGTTTCTGACCCGACTAACTCCGCTACTTTCTCGCGTGCATATTCAACTGCCTCTTCTGCCTCCCAGCCAAACGAGTGTGTCTTACTGGCTGCATTACCAAAACTCTTCGTGAAATAAGGCAACATAGCCTCTACGACCTTTGGGTCGCAGGGAGTTGTTGAATTGTAGTCCAGGTAAATGGGTAGTTGCAAATCCGGCAAAGTTTAATAGACAAAATTACCTCAAAACAGACCAGCATCAGGTTCAGGGAGAATTTATGAGGCTAATTTTACAAATCCTAAACGAACCGTATGCTGAAAGTTGAACATATTGGAATTGCTGTTAAGTCGCTGGAACAATCTATCCCGCTGTTTGAGAAGCTGTTAAATACGTCGTGCTACAAGAAAGAAGAGGTGGCATCTGAAAACGTGAACACTGCCTTCTTTCAAAAAGGCGAAACCAAGATTGAACTGTTGGAGTCCACCGAGGCCGACGGAGTCATTCAAAAATATATTGAAAAGAAAGGTGAAGGCATGCATCATATTGCGTTCGACGTGGAAGATATTTATGCTGAGATGGAAAGACTTAAGTCGGAAGGATTTATCCTCTTAAATGAGACGCCGAAAAAAGGCGCTGATAATAAACTAGTCTGCTTCCTCCATCCCAAATCAACCAATGGAGTTCTACTGGAGCTTTGCCAGGAGATAAAGGGATAAAGGTCCGAAGTCGGAAAGTCAGAAAGTCTGGAAATTACCTAGCCAGGTAATCAGAGGCGCACTGCCACCGACCGATCTATAGACATACTCCTGACCGCCCCCTGCAGGGGCAATCTTCCGACTAAAAAAACTACAATAAGAGTTAGCAGAAAAATAATACCCCGGGTAGAAACCCAGGGTCTATTCCTCAACGCCTAAAAAAACGAGGTTAAATAATGCTTTGCTTCGAGGTGTAGGGTGTCCGTCCGTTCGAAAATCGAATAGGGTGGCTGGCTGTATGCATGCAGA
>DATDNL010000502.1:0-4249 GCA_036518315.1 Flavisolibacter sp.
GAAAGGCCAGGTGTAAAGGGACCTTAAATAAGCTTATAAGTTTGAAGGAATTTGGCTCGTGCCGAAGAAGTATCAGGCTGCAGAAGTGCCAAAGTTCCACAAGTTGGGAACAGAAGTGTTTTTGCGCTCCCACGATTGAACGGCGGCCTGCCCTGGTTTCACTGATCTTACTAGCACTGGTTGTCTTTGAACCATTTTCCTTTTCCGTTTATTGCTTTCATTTCTCATTTCCATGTTCACAGTTTTACTGATAAGAATTTGAAAACCGTGCCAGAAATTTTAGAAAGAAAAGCTGGGGAACCTGGTATGATCTAAATCGCTATGTTTTCTTTCGTCTAAATAATATCTTTACGCCCATAAGCCAACTTAGCTCAGATGGTAGAGCATTTCATTCGTAATGAAAGGGTCGTCGGTTCGATTCCGATAGTTGGCTCTCCTCTACACTTCCTCAATGAACATTCTTTCCATTAAGGAAACCTGCATTTATGTAAAAGATCTTGAGCGCACCAAAGAGTTTTACTCTGGCAAGCTTGGACTTCCTCTTATCTCCCTTGTCCCAGGCAGGCATGTATTCTTCAGGGCTGGCAGTTCTGTGCTACTTTGTTTTTTGGCGGAAGAAACGCTCAAAGAAACAATACTACCACCTCATGGTGCGAAAGGAAAGATTCACTTTGCTTTTGAAGTAAATAGGGAAGAATATCCTCTATCGTTAAAACAAGTAATGGACTTAGGTATTGAGATCCTGCATGAACATTCCTGGAAAAATAGTATCCATTCCTTCTACTTTCATGATCCCGACGGCAATGTTGTTGAAATTATTGAACAAGGCTTGTGGGAATGATGTCGGCGGCCTGTTCAGTTGTACCACCCCACTTCACACTTCTTCCTCCATCAGGCATAGTTTCTGTGTTTACATCCGTGTAAACAATTTTCAGATTTTAAAACCAATGTTATGGCAGAGATACATGTGCAGGCAAAAAAACAACAGCACTCTAGTCCTATGTGGATATGGATCGTAGTGATCGTTCTGATTGCTGCCGCTGTTATTTATTTCTTATCGACCCGAAATAACAATAACAATCAAAACAAATCACAAAGCCAAACCAATGCCACTTCAGGCGTCGAACTGCCTCAAAGGTTCGCAGACGTGAATTATGTTATGCCGAACGCAGTGTAGCTTTTGATTGTAACAACCTTTAAAAAGATAATTATGGATAAGATGAAACACAGGCGACTCCAGGAACTGGACCGCTCTGACTTTGAAATCATAAAAGGTGAACCTGATATCCGTGGTTGGGATCTGAAGGACTCCGCGGGTAAAAAGATGGGTGAAGTAGAAGAGCTGATTGTCGACGCCCAACAGAAGAAAGTGCGCTACATGGTCGTCGACATCGATGACGGTAAACTTAAATTCAATCACCGGAAGGTACTCGTACCGATTGGTCTTGCTGAACTGGACCGGAAAGAAGACGATGTCATTCTTCCCAGTGTACACCTGGAGCAGTTGCGTACACTGCCCGAATACGATAAAGACAAACTGACTCCCGACCTTGAAAGAAGGATTTGTTCCACATTGGGAAGGAGCACGGAAACCATGTCTTATTCCAACCAGGAAGAACACGGCAGCGACTTCTACAAGCATGACTATTTTAATGACGACAACCTGTATAAACATCGCTTACACGAAGCACAGCCTGTGAAGAAGGAATCCGAATATCAGCGCGGTCTAAGGCTTTGGGAGAAGAGAAGTGAAGGCGGCATTATCGCCGATGATACAAATAGGAGAGAAAATCATCGCGAACATCGTGAACACGAGATTGAAGAAGATGCCCGCATGGAAATGGTAAGGAATAGAAGAAGCGCCTATGAACAGCGGCGTGGTGGAACAGGGCGGGACCATTACCATGGAAGAGATCATACCATCGAAGGACGGATACGTGATGAGGGCTTGCAGGATGGCTAACAGGAAATAAAAGGCAGTCTCAGAAACTGCCTTTTATTTTGCACTCATATTTTTCACAATGAGCCTTTTGAACGTATCGGGAATTGAAAAGAAGGGAAATGATAACTACCTTTTAAAGAACATCAACTTTATACAGGAGACTTCAGAAAAGATTGCCCTTGCCGGGGGAACCGGTTCGGGCAAGACCACCCTGCTCAAGATCATCGCAGGACTCATACAACCCGATGCAGGACAGGTACTATTCGAGGGCGCAAAAGTCAAAGGGCCTCTGGAGAAATTATTGCCTGGTCATCCGCACATAGGATACTTGTCGCAAAACTTTGAGCTTCGAAACAATTACCACGTGGGCGAGTTGTTGGAGATGGCCAATAAGCTGTCGGAAGCAGATGCTACCCTTGTCTACCAGGTCTGTCAAATTGATCACCTTTTAAACCGTTGGTCCGATGAAGTCTCCGGTGGCGAAAGACAAAGAATAGCGTTTGCCAAAACACTCGTGACTGCTCCCAGGCTTCTATTGCTGGATGAACCCTTCTCTAATCTCGATGCCATCCATCGAAACATTCTGAAGGCCGTCATCAACGATATTGAAACGCAATTGAACACTACCTGCATTTTGGTTTCACACGATCCTGCAGACCTCCTATCCTGGGCCGACGAGATCATCATTTTAGACCACGGTAAGATCATCCAAAAAGATTCACCTGCAGAAGTGTATAATCATCCTGTCAATGAATACGCAGCAGCCTTATTCGGAAAGTACAACATCGTCTCAGCCGGACTGCTACAACGGTTTCCCTCATTAGAACACCAGCTACCAAGATTCATTAGGCCCGGCGAGTTTATCATCAATTGCAATAGCAGGGACGGTGTAGAAGGCGTTGTAATAAACTCCAGTTTCATGGGCGCCTACTACGAAGCTGAAATTGATCTCTCTGGATATTCAATACTAGTCATCTCCGAAACCCCTTTACTCCCGGGTGACGCTGTTTATGTCTCTCTAAGGGCATAGTTCTTTCCGCAATTCTTCAGTCACTTCTAAATATCCTGTATGCCTTCAATGCCATCTATGGTTCTCCTGGTACATTCTCATAAAAAAAGAGTTTCCGAAGAAACTCTTCTCATTAATCTTTCCAATCCACCCAAATCCCGGTTCGGACCCTAGTGTTTATTTCTTGCTTTCAGCGCCGATTCGCTCACATAGATCTTTTTACCATGTCCATTGATCCAGTAATACTTTCCAAGATCATCAATGTAAATGGTCTGCCCGCCAGGTCCTACCCACTGATCCGATTTCTTATCGGTCACTCTGGCCACACCCTTCTCTGTAACTTCGGCTGTTTTGTTACCTACCGCTTTAGCTCCCTTTTTTGTGCCATGCCATGCTTTATCTGCTCCTTTCTTAACTCCGTGTGCTGCCTTATCTACAGTGCTTTGCGCGAACGACGGGGCCGACAGGCCAAACAATGCAATAAAAGCAAGTCCAAAGATCTTTTTCATAGTTGATTTGTTTTAATTCATTGTAATGGCATCTAAAACGGTGCCAGTAGAAGGCAGATCGGGGCGACCACAGCAATTGATCTTCCCTATCAACTAAATACGCATCTTTATCTTTTTTTAATTAACATGATCATTGCATTCATAATTGCACTGCTTGCTTTAGCAGTATATATCTTTCTCCAAACACCGCAGTTCGGGGAACGACCTTCAGGGGCAAGCCTGGAAAGAATCAAGGCTTCCTCCAATTACAAAGACGCGCAGTTTCAAAATCTGAACCACACGCCGCAACTAACGGGTGGTGTCAGTGTTTTTAAGGTAATGCGTGAATTCTTCTTCAATAAAGACAAGAGAAACGTACCAGCCAAACCACTACCCTCCAGGAAGACCGACCTATTAAGCCTCAAACCAAACGACAACATACTGGTCTGGTTCGGCCATTCATCTTACTTCATGCAGATAGATGGGAAAACCTTTCTTGTTGACCCAGTGTTTAGCGGCCATGCCTCCCCAATAAAATTTACAACCAAAAGTTTTAAGGGAAGCGACGTGTATTCAGTAGAAGATATGCCTTCGATCGATTTTCTAATTCTCACACACGATCATTACGATCATCTCGATTACGAAACAATTGTGAAGCTTAAGCCAAAGGTCAAAAGAATAGTTACGGCTCTTGGTGTTACCGCTCACCTGGAGCGTTGGGGCTACGATAAAGACCTCATTCATGAAAGCGACTGGTACCAGGAACTGCGTTTTGGCGACTTCGTGTTCAATGCCACACCCGCCAGGCAT
>DATDNL010000503.1:0-4281 GCA_036518315.1 Flavisolibacter sp.
TTATTTTTGTTTGATTATGAAACACTACGGGTTTTTACTAACGGCATTAGGTTTTTTGCTTATTGGATGTAATAATTCAGAGAATTCTTCAACACCGGAGACGCCGGCTTCCAGCGTACCACTGTCGACTCCCAGTGTTGTTTCCACTTTGCCGCACGACACCTCCGCATTTACGGAAGGATTAGAATTTTATGATTCCACCCTGTTGGAAAGCGGCGGCAATTATGGGCGCTCCAAACTGTTTCAATATGACCCGAAGACGGGAAAGGTGCTGAAGCAAGTGAAGCTCGAGGATAAATATTTCGGGGAAGGCATCACCGTTTTGCATGATACGCTCTATCAACTCACCTGGAAAGAGGGAGTTGCGTTTTTGTACGATGTAAAGACATTTAAAAAGATAAAAGAACTTCCTTTTAAAGGGGAAGGTTGGGGAATGACCAACGATGGAAAGAACCTGATTGTAAGTAACGGCAGCAGCAGCCTTTACTACTATGAACCCGGTACTTTGAAATTGCTTAAGGTTGTCAATGTTACAGAAAACGGGACTGCTGTACCAAACGTGAATGAACTGGAATATATTGATGGCTACGTTTATGCCAACCAATGGCAGTATGATTACATAGTAAAAATTGATCCCTCAAGCGGCAATGTGGTAGCCAAGTACGACCTGGGTGGCTTGCATGACAGCGTAAAGAAGATCGACCCCAACGCAGATGTTTTAAACGGCATCGCCTACAACCGTTCAACGAAAAAGTTCTACGTGACGGGAAAGAACTGGCCGCAGATGTACGAGATCCAGCTTTAAGCCTTTTCAATAATGTAGACAATCGAACTGCAATGATCTTTATTGATCAGGGTCTTGACGTTCGATCGCAATCCTGCCGCGCCGGCACCCAGCCAATTGGTTTTGCCATTTTTGTATTTGCTGCTCAGAAGACTGATATAGAAGCTATCAAACCACATGGGTTTTTTGGCAATCAATTTCAGGCCGTGCTGCTGCATTAAGACTTGGATGGACTGGGGGCTAAAGTGGTATAGATGGCGAGGCACGTCATAGGCAGCCCAGTAGGTTTTATAAATGGAGGCGTCTAACGACTGGTAATTAGGTACTGCAATGAACAACTTACCCTTGGGCTTTAAGAGGGCGCTCAGTTTTTGTACATAGGGATGAAGCTGGTGAACATGTTCCAGTACATGCCAGAGCGTGATGGCGTCGAATGAGTTTTCTCCTAACTCCTGTAAATGGTTAGTATCCTTAAGATCGATATTGAAAAGCTCTTTCGCCTGCCTTCTTGCTCCTTCGTCTGGTTCGATACCCTTGGTCTCCCAGCCTTCCTGGTTCATTGTGTTCAGAAAGGCCCCGATACCGGCTCCCAGGTCCAAAAGCTTTCCCTGCTTTACAGTCTGACCAATAATTAGGTCGGCTTTTTGGTTGAGCGTATAATTGCGGACTCTTTGATAAAGCTTATTGATTAAACCTTTATTGGTATTGCTGTGCGATATGTAATCCGACGACTGGTAGTAGCCGCCTATTGACGCTTCGTCCGGGACGTCCTGTGTAAACCTTAAACTGCAATTACCACACATCCAGACAACGAATTCCTCTTTACTTACCGAATGGTCCTTAACCGTAAGAAGAGGATTGATATTGGTGCTATGACAAACAGGACAATTGGTATAATGCACCCGGTTTATTTCGTTTACCATCTACCCAATCCTGTTGAAGAGGTTTGAAAATTATGCATGTACAGATAAATGAGAATGGCTACGACGGCCACAATTAGCAAAATCCAACCGAGGGTAATAAACCAGGGCCTTTTGTATTCAACCCTCGCCAACACCTCGTTTACTTGTTGGCTGTTCATCTCCCGGTCGCCCACCAACATGCTGTGCTGCACGTTCTGGCGTATTACTTTTTCCGCGGTGACCGGTGGCAAGGAACCGAGAAGAATTTCGTCTGGCTCAAACAAAACGGCACTTGAGGCATACTTAAGCGTTCCAAGCCCTTTCCAGTAGAAAGGCGAGTTCTGTACCTGCCGTCTTAATCTCTCACCGAAGGAATAAAGCTCATCCCGTACCTGCTTTTCGTCAACCCCGTTTGCAAAGAAGCGGAACTGGTGATCAGGCACGTTATCATCCACGTTGTGACGGGTTAAGTAGACCGGCGAGGTAAGTCGCTTGTCCGCCACATCCAATTGAGGGGACTGCACAACGATCTCAAACGTGCCCACTTTTGGGATGGCCACCCTCTTATAGCGAAGTAAATATTTAGTGACTAATGCTAACACTCTGGCTCTTTTGAGCGAACGAAAATACGATTCCGCCCAAAAAGTTGAACCCATAAACCGGATATTGATTCCAGCGCTCGTATTGTTTGTTGAAAATGTTATTGAATTGCATCCACAATTTGATGTTCTTGTAGACCTTAAATTCCAGTCCGGCGCTCAGGTCGGAAGCCATGGGGAGGTTATTGGTCTTTCCCTGCTTTGTGAGGGACCAGGGGCCATCAAAGATGTATAAACTTGAGTTGAGATAAAGATCCTTCAGTATTTCAGCCCGCATGGTCGTTTTCCATTCCAGCGGCAAGAGTCCCCATGCCTTGGCATTGTCCTTAAGGTCGTAGCCATTCAGGCTGAGGTTAGATATGAGAGAGAACTTCTCGCCGACGGTATATCCCATCTCACCCCCAATGCTATAGATCTTCAGTTCTGACTCATTCAAGGTGCGGAAGGATTTGCCACTGGCAGTGTCGTTTACAAATAGCGGTTGATTGTTCAATATATTCAAAGAGGCTTTCGCACTGTAATTGAAGTGATCACCAACAGACCCTTTCAAGCCGAGGTATCTTTCTTCCACTTTTGTATTATTAACAGTAGCAGGCGCCCATATCCAGGGATTCAAACTCGCCTGGTACTGGAATCCTGAATTACGTATGTAGGCTGTCCATCCCACCTGGAAAGAAAAGGGATAATTGGCAGTTTTGAAGTCAACCAGGAAATTAGGGAGCAGTCTAAACTGGCCGTTGTCCCATGAAGGACGGATGCCGGCGCTTACGTCGATGTTTTCTTTTTTGAACACTACGGATGGTGAGAAATAGAGATAGTTGTTTGCGATGCCGTCTTTATTGTTCAAGGTATAGCGCGAGAGATTTGCCGTAGCTGCCACATCCACTTCAACGCTCGATCCAAGTGTCTTTTGAAGAGGAACGTTCAGATAGGTATTGCTTTCCGAATTACCCAGTTGGTCATTGAAGGCATCGATACTTAACTCGGGAGAATAGGAAAGGCCCAGGTCTGTTCTGTTGATGTTGTGAAAATTGATCCTTCCGCGCCAGGTCTGGTATTTCACGTTGATAGAATCTTCAGGGAAGACGAGGGTTCTTGGTAGAAAGCCATACTTGTTATAAGTCTGTTTTTGCCCACCGAAGCGAACATTCCATTCAAGGTTCTTTGCCGATTTGAAGAAGGCGTTAGCCTCTACCCTGCTGTCACTGTACTCCTGGTATGGGATGCTTCCTTTCGCTGAATTATGATTGGCATAAATATTCAGTCCCATGTTCTTGCCATCTCCAAAAGAAACGCCCGCCTGGAACAAAGGATTCTTCAGGTTACCATAGCCAAACTTCACGTAGCTTTCATTCCCCCACCTACCGCCGGAATCAACTTCAAGCGCAAGGGGCTTCAGCGAACCTGGTTGAAATCCTAACGCCAGATTCTGATTGGGAATACTGTATTGCAACCTGGGCCTGCTGCTGTCTGCCGCAGGTGGAGAGGGATTAAAGTTGATCTTTGCCGCTTCTTTCAACGTGGGCTTAAATTGAGAAGTAACATTTACTTCCTTATTGTTCCTGGTAGAATCCTGGGCGGAAACGACCAAACCCGTTACAGAAGTTATTATCAATAAGATGGAATATTTCATAGATGATGTCATAGTGCTGATTTGTAATGTGCAAGACTATCGCAGTTTGGAAACTGTTAGCCTCTATCCTCCTACCTTACTGCTGGTTTTCTCTTCTTCGATTACTTTGTTCAATTTGGTTTGCGCTTCCGATTTCAATTCAGCATTCAAACTATTGTCAACCACACTTTGGAAAGTTGCTTTCGCGTTGAAATAGTCCTTTTGTTTGAAATAAACGTCTCCAAGTAAGATGTAAGCCTTTGTTACCCACCAGTCGTACGAACCGGATTTATTGATCACCTCGAACGCAGCCTTCTCTGCGTCTGACATATGATCCGTCAAATACCACGAGTTGGCAATTTCGTAGCGTGCTTCTGCAGCAAA
>DATDNL010000504.1:0-3235 GCA_036518315.1 Flavisolibacter sp.
AAACGATATCGTGTATCAATTGCAAGGGATTCGTTATCACGTCCCAACTGTTGAAACGCAGGGAGCGGCCGACGAAGACACCAAAGCCATTCAATGCCATGACAGGCATAATGAAGAGCAGGCCGAGCTTCCTATTGAAATTCGTTTCGATCAGCTTCTCCATTTGCCTGACGGAGACAATGCCGAACAGAAGGCCCGACCATGCAAAAGAAAGGAGCAAGGCGAGGTCATACCAAAGCGGTACACTCTCATTCATGTCGAGGTGAAAGAGGTCAGTAAGAATATAGAACGAATTTGGTACGAAGAGAAGCCATACAAGGCCGGCCAGGAGAAACTTCCATCCTTTTTTGATTGGTTGCATTGTCATCCGTCGCGAAATGGCGTATGGAACAAAGGCAAGGAAGAGATTCCATACCAGGAATGCGAATAATAGATGACCGGTATACAAAACACGAAATAGGATCATAGCAAGGCTGAACAAGCTGCACAGCAAAAGCATTTGTTCAGCATCATTACGGCTCGCGTAAAATCTATAGAGAAACACTCTTTGTAAATACTTCATAGCACGAGCAGTTTGGGTATGAAAATGAGACAGCCAACGATGGCGGCAGCGATGGCGGCAATGAGCACTGCGCCTGCAGCAATATCTTTGACTAGTTTTATTTGAGGGTGTCTTTCCGTGGAAATAAAGTCCATCGTCTTTTCAATGACCGTATTGAGCATCTCGGCGACCCACACAACAGCAACAGAGAAAACGACAGCAATGGCTTCCCATTTTGTGAGTCTTAGAGTTACGGATAAAACGAGCACGAGGACAGTAATTGCCAAATGAATTTGAGCATTATGTTCGTAGCGGAAAAAACTCACAATTCCGTCCCAGGCGAAGCGGAAGCTTTTTAGCCTGGCTTTGAAGGAAAAGGAAGGCGCAGTGCTGTCGAATATGTTTTCTTTAGATGTCATGAGTTTGAAGTTTTTTTCTATAGTCGTAATAGGTGACAAGCCAATTCATCAGCACCACGGATATACAAAGTATCCAACCTGTCAACATCATATCTGCGAGCCTGGAGATCCTCTTCTCCACTTCCTTCAGAGACCGGCCGACGGCCAGGTAAGCAATGGGAGCAGCGGTTACGCGGACGACTCCCAATGCAATCCGCACATCACGTTGTGGTTGCCATGACACCCAGAGTTCACTGTTTGCCTTAGCTGTTTCGAATACTCCTTTTGGTAGTGTTGGCATTTTACCGTCAAGGTATCCTGTTGACTGTAACGGCTCCCCGTTTTGGTCATACACCGTTTTAAAAATAGAAAGGCTACTTTCGAGTTGAATTGTATCCTCCAATGAAACAGGCTTCCCCTTCTCCAGCCGCTCTTTTAAACTGTGAAGCATTTCTGCTTGTGGATCGTCCGCGCCCGTACGGTAAGTTTGCTGGACACTGAAATAAATGAGTCCAATGATCATTGTAATTATGAGAATGGCACTCAAATGTTGAAGTACTTTCATGATTCAGATTTTTAGTTCTTTTCATTATCGCCTCGAGGCCTTCCGGCCAGTTACCAAATAATCTTTTTAGAGAATTGCATTATAATGGCAAGGGCAATGAACAATCCTATGCTTCCAAGGATGAGGGCATAGTCTTGCAATTGAAGTATTGTAAACATGTAGGTGTAGACAAAAAGAAGTACAATTGACAGAATGGTTGTCAACCTCATTGAGTTCAATACTCCTTTTACGAACCAGGCTATCAGGGCAATGGTTGCGACAGAGGCCACCGCATAGGCATAGGTGAAGCCGACGTACTCTGAAACGGATAGTAATAAGGTATAGAACAATACAAGGGCAAGACCGACCAGCCCGTACTGGAATGGATGAACCGCTTTCTTGTTGGTTGTGTCGATCAGGAAGAAGGCGGCGAAAGTGAGAAGTATACACAGGAAGGAATACTTGATCGAGCGCGTTGTTTTTTGATAGCCATTCACCGGAACGTAGAGGTCTGCGCCGAATGCATTATCCGTGATATCATGTCTTACAGCATTGGAAGATGTTTGATTCGTTGTTGCGATGGTAAAGGCGTTGTCTTTCCATTGCGGCGGAAAACTTCTTTTCTGTGAAATGCTTTTCCATTTTGCGTTGAAGCTGTCGTTGGTAATGTTTGAGGTCATTGGCAGGATATCGCCTGTGAAACTTGGGTGGGGCCATTTAGCCTTCATGTCTACGGAAGTGGATTTCCCTACAGGGGTAAACAACAGTTGCTGTGAACCATTCAGATTGATGTCAGAGGAAAAATCGACGTGCTTTAAGTCATCAACACCTGAGAGACTAAGATTGCCGTTTAACCCGCCGGTCATTGCTGTGCCTTCAACGAGGTCGGGTGACATGGTGAGCGACTGGTTGTTCCATTGAAGTTTGAGATCGTCATTCAAGCCTTTGATATCAGATAGGTTGATATGGACGAATGCTTCGTTCCAAAGTATGTCTTTGGGATCGAGCTTCAGCTTTTCGAGTGAAATGGAATTGAAAGTTCCGGTGAGGTGGTTGTTAGAAGTATAGAGCATTACTTTATAAATGCCACGGTACTTCTCTTCCGGAGTGACAGCGGAACTGATGTTTAAAGCATCGGGGAGAAAATAGGCAAAATGCTTCGTCCGTATTTTATTGGTGGTATCTGCTGGAGCCTGCAGAAAAGGAAGAACCAGAATGGGACCGGTAATGGTTTGTTTTGTAGCCCATTTGCTGCTGACTTCTGCCGTTGCTTCCTTTTGTCTTTCTTCCCGTTCTTTGACGAGGTCCTGGACGTAGAAGGTGGGAATTTGAAGGATCAAGACAATGGCACCGATGATGAGCGCTTTCACGAGTATCCGGGCTTTTGTCCAGACGGTTTGAATTACAGTTTCCATATTATTTAGTTGAATAGTCATTGGTAATTAAGATTCGTGTTTTGGTGTAACAGATCCATAAAGGCAGGAAGCCAAACAAACCGAAGGAGCAGTCAATCAGTCGCCAGCCGATTGGTATTCCCCTGAAGTGACCTGCTATAAATGCATAGGGGACGATCAATACACAGGCAATGAGACCGAATTGAATGACCCAGGCATTCCTTACAGGGTCGCGTAAGGGCCCAATAAAAAGTAGAGCAAGAACGAAGTGGGCAAAGGCGAGCCAGTCATAACCATACAATAAAAAAGGAGCATCATTGTTTACATTTTTATAAGCAGATAAAACTCTTTCCAGCCA
>DATDNL010000505.1:0-3133 GCA_036518315.1 Flavisolibacter sp.
ATCTATTATAGTCGGTATTGCGAACGTTGACCGGAGAAGGGATTTTACTTTTCCCACGTCGATTGAAGTGGACAAGAAGCGTTACCCAACGACGGGACATTCGGAACAGTTCATCCGGTTCATCGAAAAAGAGTTGCAGCCATACATCGAAAGGAAATACAGAACTACTTCAAAGAAGACCATCATAGGGGAATCGCTTGGCGGTCTTTTGGCTGCTGAGATCTTGTTGAAGAAACCTACCCTGTTTAATCAATATATCATTGTCAGCCCCAGTATATGGTGGGATAACGGTTCCCTGCTAAAAATTGGTTCTCCAATCTTGGGTGAGCAGTTTGCGCAACCCACCCAGGTATATATCGCTGTGGGGAAGGAAGGGCTGGTTCCGGGAGACAACCCACGTGTGATGGAGGTCGATGCCAACCTGCTGGCCGACAAAATCAAGTCTACTAAAAGCAAGAGTGTGTCGGTGTATTTTGATTATTTGCCTAACGAGGATCATGCAACCATTATGCACCAGGCAGTTTCCAATGGATTGCGTTTCCTTTCCGCCAAAAATTGACAAACCGTTATTCAACTCGAATGAAACGAATACAGAGTATAGATGTCGTGAGGGGTATTGTGATGGTTATAATGGCACTTGATCACACAAGAGATATTCTGCACGTAAGCTCGATCACAAATTCCCCGACTGACTTACAGACGACAACACCCACCCTGTTCCTGACAAGATGGATCACTCATTTTTGTGCGCCCAGCTTTGTTTTTTTGTCCGGCGCATCGGCTTTTCTTTCTTCCAGGAGAACAAATGATGTCGCCAGTGCCCGAAGGTTCCTGTTAACCCGTGGAATTTGGCTGGTGATTTTAGAATTTACCGTTGTCAATTTTGGTGTATGGTTTGATCCACATTTCGCCACCTTCCTGTTTGATGTAATTGCGACGATCGGAACCGGCTTTATTGTCTTAAGCTTGCTGTTACGCGCTTCGACCAAAACGATCCTGGTCTTGGGAATAGGAATTATCTTTCTCCATAACCTGTCCACCTATATACCCGTTGGCGACGCTTCCTTGATGAAAAGAATCGGCATGATGCTGGTTTTGCCAGGTGCTATTCCTTTGGGGCAGGGCGTGTTGTTCGTCATGGGGTACCCGCCCCTACCCTGGCTAGGTATCATGTTGGTGGGATTTGCATCAGGCCAACTGTTCACCTACCCAGTTAAGAAAAGACAGGCAATCTTCGCCAGGGTCGGCATAGCTGCATTACTATTATTCCTTGTTGTACGCGGAATCAATATGTATGGTGATTCTCTCCCGTGGACGGTGCAAAAGAATGAGGTGTTCACTGTTCTTTCGTTTATTAACGTAACGAAGTATCCTCCATCGCTGGCGTTTTGTTTACTCACCCTGGGAGTGATGTTCCTGCTGCTTTCCATCTTTGAGTCTGTTCATAACAAGTTCGTCGAAGTCACCAGCGTCTACGGGAAGGTGCCACTTTTTTATTTCCTGGTGCATTGGTATATAATCCATCCCCTCATGTTTCTCATTGTTTTTCTTCAGGGCTACCATGCGTCGGACCTGGTGTTCGGATTCAACCTGGGAAGGCCAAAGGGTCCCAGTGGAGTGAGCCTGTTATTAACCTACGTGATATGGATCGGCGTCGTCATTTTGCTTTATCCTTTATGCAAATGGTATGGGAGGTATAAGGAAACTCACAGGGAAAAGAAGTGGTTGCGGTATTTGTAAGCCTTCATTCGCGAACTAAGGATCGTGACAGGTATTCCGTCTGTAGGAAGTTGTCGTTCGTTGAATTTTGCTTTTATCCGTGTTGCTTTTCGTGAACTTACTCTTGTAATAAAAGTCTAAACGAATAAATATGTTTTCCTTAAGCCGCCTCGGAAGGACGTTCTATGGCCTGGGTATCATTGCTTATGGCACACAGCAAGTTGTGATCCGGGATTTCCGACCTCAAATAGTTCCTGGTTTTCCATCCTGGGCGCACACATATTCGGTCTTCCCCATAGTGACCGGATTAGCTATGATTGCCGTGGGTGTTCTTGTTGCCGGAATTATAAAAGTCGACACGAACCTTAGGAAGAAACTTTCCCTTTACATGGGATTTTACTTCCTGGCATTGATCCCGTTGAGTCACATTCCTTATCTTCTTTTCGTCTATCCTCATAAATTGAGTCATTTGGGCTCGTGGGGTGATCTTCTAAAGGTCCTTGCTTTTGCTGGCGCTTCATTTACCGTAGCTGGCTCATTCCTGGTAAGTTTAGGTGAAAAGGATCGCGAGAATAGAGAAAACAGGATCGTGAAAGCGATGATACCTGTAGGGCGTTTTTGCTATTGCACCACCATCATCTTGTTTGGTTGCAATCATTTCGTGTATGACATTTCGTTCATGGTGCCAAAGTGGTTTGGCATGCCAGGGTTTTGGAGCTATTTTGGAGGAGCGGCATTGATCGCTGCGGGTGTTGCCATCTTGTTTAGACTTTTTACGAAACCGGTAGCCCTTCTTTTGGCATTGATGCTTTTCTTATGGTTTTGTCTTCTTCATGTGCCGAACGCTATTGCTAACCCGTATTCGGGCCGTGGCAACTCGATAGTGAGTGCGTTCGATGCTTTGGTTTTTTGCGGTACTGCATTAATTATCTCCGGGATCGGGAACAGGTACCCGGCAAAAATTCGCGACAAGATTCGAAGCAAAGATGTCAAGGTTGGTGCAGATGTCTCGATGCAAAACTGAAGCGAGGATATGTGGATCGTGTTACAGCCTTATGAGTATGTTCTTAAGAAACAAAAGCTCTCCACAGAAGCGAGAGCTTCGTGACAACAATAGTAGGACAGACGATACTTGTTTTGCAAAGTCGTCTTCGGGCTAAAAGATCTTCTTAATGATGTAGAAAACTTCATATTGTTGGCTGGAGATCGCCCGGCTGATGCAGCGGGAAGCAGATCTTCAATTGGCAACCGCCGCCGACCGATGATGTGATTGACATTTTACCGCGATAAGTGTTTGTCCTGTTCCTGATATTGCTTAACCCAAGCCCCTGTTTAGTGGTGGAGAGGTCAAAGCCAATGCCGTTGTCCTTATAGAAAAGGATCAGGTTGTTTTCTGTAGACCGAATGACTACCT
>DATDNL010000506.1:0-3481 GCA_036518315.1 Flavisolibacter sp.
GTCTCATCGATTCAAAATGCTGAGTCACTACATCGGCGCTTTAGATTTATTGATATCCAAATAATCTGCTTCCCCCTTCTGCAAAGAAATCACAAGGTTTCTCTTTTTAAACTTCACCCACTCGTCCAAAAGCTCTTTGTATTTAGCAGGGTATTGTTTCGAAAGATCAATCTCTTCTCCCCGGTCTCTCGAAAGGTCGTATAAGGCGAACGCCGATTCGTCAAAAGGATCACTGGTATTGGTGATCTTCCACTTCCCTTTTATGATCATGCAGGCGCCATAATGTTCTATACCAAACACATAGTTGCTGTCGTGAACCGCAGGTTTCTTTCCTTCAATAAATGGCAGTATGGACTCGCCCGCCATCGGATATACCTCTTTGTTCTTGTATATCTTTGGATACGACACTCCTGCCAGCTGCAGAAACGTAGGTGCCAGGTCCGTCACATTTACGAACACATTTTCAATACCCGGCTTTCTTTTCACCCATTTACCATACACGATCATGGGAGTGACAGTACCACCTTCCGTGGCCCATTGTTTAAACAACTTAAATGGCGCTGCACTCGCCTGTGCCCATTGAGGACCATAGGACACAAATGAGGTTGGTTGGCCCATGTTATTATAGCTGTTGTCATAATTCTTCTGGAGAAAGGGGCCCATACTCTTATGATAGAAGAAATCTTCAGCCGAAGCCCCGTTGTCCGACATGAACACGATCAATGTGTTATCTAATTGATTCCTCTTCTTCAAAAACTCGATCACCTTTCCAATATGTTTATCCAGGTTGTCAACCATGGCTGCATACAATTCCATCTTTCTCGCTTCGATCTTTTTCTCTTCCTGGGTCAATTCATTCCATGGTTTTATATTCTCCCATCGCGGCGGCAACTGGGCGTTGGCAGCAATGATTCCCTTCTTCTTTTGGCTCTGGAAACGAATGCTTCTTAAGGAATCATAACCTATGTCAAACTTTCCCTTGTATTTGTCTTTCCATTCTTCGGGAACCTGCAAAGGCCAATGAGGTGCCGTGTAGGGCAGGTAAGCAAAAAAAGGCTGATTGTCTTTTGCAGAGCTGATAAATTCTTCCATCTTCTCAGTGTAAACATCCGTAGAGTACTGTCCTTCCGGGAAAGGAACGGTCTCGTTGTCCAGCTTATACACCGGCGGCCTTCCCTGGAAAATCGCTTTGTTCGAAAAATGCGTCGCGCCGCCTGCCATCAATGCAAAGCTTCTTTCAAATCCTTTTGAATACGGAATGTTTTCGTCTTCCATTCCGAGATGCCATTTGCCTGCCATATACGTGTGATACCCGGCATCCTTCAATAACTGGGCTACCGTTACAATTCGATCCGCCAGGTGAAACTCATAACCAGGCTGACCATCCCTGTTCGTTCCTTTTACAGGGAACATTGAACCCATACCAGCTACGTGGTTATCATTGCCGGAAAGAATCATACTTCTTGTTGGCGCACAAAGCGGTGACGTATGAAAATTACTAAACAGTAGACCCTTCGCTGCAAGCGCATCCAGGTTAGGTGTGTGAATATTACCACCGAAACAACCAAGATCGGTGTAACCAAGATCGTCGGCGACAATCAATAGAATATTTGGGCGGCTATCCGGCACATGCATGTCAGCAGCCTTTTTTTTGCCCGAGGAAAGCAAAACAAGCACCCAAAGAAGGAAGCTTATTTTTTTCATAGCAGGAGTTTGTGCAATAGAAAGGTACCAACAATACCTCTATAATTCGACTTCTCCGGTTTGCATTTTTCCCGGCTGCATTCACTGGTACTCGACGATTATCGGCCCGCCACACGGTAGTGCAGTGCTATGACGCCACACTTCAAAGAAATGGTTTCTATTAATTCCAGGTTGACTTTTTCCTTAATATCCGAAAACACAGGAATGCCTTTTCCCAACAGAATCGGGTTAACAAACAACCAGTATTCATCGATAAGCTTATGCTCCATCAAGCTATGTGCGGCCCTGGCACTTCCAAACATCAGGATGCTTCCACCATCGGACTGTTTTAACCTTCCAATTTCGGTCGCGACGTTGTCTCCGATTACCTTGGTGTTGCCGTTCTGTTCATCCTTCATCGTTTTCGAAAGCACCACTTTCTTCACTTTCCTGTACCAGCTCGAATGCTCTCTATCATGTTTGCTGGCATTTGGTTTATCTGCCGCCGTCGGCCAATAGCTTTCCATCATTTCGTAGGTCACTCTTCCGTATAAAGCCGTATCAGCTTCTTTGGTAAATGAGCCAACAACATCAAACAGCTCTTCATCCAACTTGATCCAGTCCATTTCTCCATTCGGCCCAGCTAAAAATCCATCAACTGTTGTGTGAAGCGATAAGACAATCTTTTTCATTCAAGGAGTTTAGACACAAGATTATGTTTTTTCTGCCTCTTATGAAGGATCAATGCGCCAGAAAATGAGTCGTTCGCGACATTGCAGAGGTGCAGGACAAGATACATAGCCAGCTTGTCCAAGCCTTTTTTGATTACAAACTGTGGAACTTAATCAACAGCCTCGGCCTTTATTCACGTCTTTACTTATCTGGTAGCCTTAGTTTAAGGCGTGAAAGTCGTATTGATGAGATAGGAACGAAGATTGTATTAACTGAGTTGATTCAAAAGGAACGGAAATTATCGGCCTTTCTTTTCCAGGAAGGGCTTTTTACTAAGCTTGTTGTTAACTATGAATACACTGTACCATTGAAAACGTTCGCACCTATGCTGTACCACTATGTTATTCCTATGAAAAGCCCTCGATGGAGGGCTTTTCTTTCAACGCCGTAGAACCTTAAAAACGCCCTTATGCAGAAGGTAACTTTATCCTTTCCTACTTATGATTCTTTGTGGTCTTTTAAAGACAGGTCTAAAGCAATTAATGTAACCGTTACACCCCGGAGAAACACGATAACCGGTCCCTTTTCCTCCGATGAAGTGGATGTTGCGGTACAACAGTTTCAGGCCGTAAGACTAGCCAATGCCCTTGCAACATCAAACGCTTCTCCACTGATGAAGCACACCGAAAGCAGGACATCTGGACCCTCCTTTATTTCGAGGTTTCACCAACTACTCTCGGTCATCAACCTTTAGAAGAACAAACTCTTGTCATGATGGTGAACTCTGCCACGAGTCACCAAACGTTCTCATACACGCCCGTCTTTCGTTGATCGTATTCCTCCCAGGTGGATGCGGCGCCTGCTGTTGATGATCAATTATCATTGAGCACTCTCCCTGTTTAGAATTAATTTTTTGAATATCGAGCATTGAGAATTCATTCCTCACCACTTGCCACAGCCTCCTGCTCAGTCCCGGTCCCATCCCGATCTAAACTTATCAAGTAACTCAAAACCCAAAACCCAAAAACGGTCCTTCCCAAAAAATACTAACCACACTCATCCGCCCTCTCTCTTTGTCTGGCAGTCTATTTGTGCCTCGAAAAGAAAGAATTCATCACGTAAACCA
>DATDNL010000507.1:0-5540 GCA_036518315.1 Flavisolibacter sp.
AGCGAGGGTACCTGCGATACCAGTTGCTTCAAAGCCATCCTGGCCATTTTATTATCGTCAACTATTATACACTTCATAAATTAAGGGTTGACAAATATACTGATACCTGTCATTCATGGTAACCAAAAATTATAAGAGAAAAAGCAATGATCATTCCAAAGAGAGCGGCTGTTTAAAATCGACTGCCATACCATTGAAGAAAAAGAGTGAATTACCGTTCCCAATCAAATAAAGGCTGCGCGGATGCCTCCAGTCAAGACTGCAGCGAAAAAGAAGCGCGACTATATTAATGGAAGGAATATATGCTTTGAAGTGGGTACCTGTGGGGTCCGCAAAGACAAATCCGCCAAACCACCTCAGTCATCGCAAGTGAACGATTCATCTAATCCAAAAATAATACAAGGGCCTTATGGCAGTCCATGCCGGCAGGTATGCCAGGCACGGGTCAGCCAGTAGAGTTTGTATCAAAGATTTGTTCCGTGGTGTAACATCGTCACTCCCGCGTCGTCGTAACGGTCATTGCTAACCAGGTTTGTAACGAGGGTCCACTTTCGTTTTAGAGAATACGAAATATAAGCAGGCCTAATGGTACACCGATGTCCGCGAAATAGAAAACCTGTGGTAAAGATTAGGATGTCCCGCACATGTCCCGCAGATGTCCCGCACATGTCCCGCTTCTTATAAGGGGCGGGACATCTACGGGGCAAGTACGGGAGGTATATGGGACGTTCTAATATTTGGATATTCCTGTCCTTTTACGGGCTATTCATTTAAATGACCTCCTTTTCATGGAAAGCATGCACTTAGATGGGCTTTGCGAAACGCACGAAGAACCTCACAATGGGTTGAGCAGGTCTTTACGTCGATCTTGTTATCCTACTCTCGAATTGCGCGGGTAGGCTAATAGGAAAGTGAATACATTATTCTTAGAAGGAATTGTCCCGACCTGGCGGGAACATTAGATAAATAGCGTTGGAAGTCGAGCATTGGATTACTTCGGCGTACGAATTTTCAGAGCTTCGGAGAAGATGTACAGGCATAAGCCGGACTAGCTTAGCCGAATTGTTCATCAAGTGAGGTTGAAGAACTACTTAGCTCCTTCAAAATGTTGTTGACATCTTCTTCAGTGCTGGTTAGTTTGGTCTTGCAAAATTTGATCAACTCAGCTGCCTTCTTCACTTTTTCAGATAGTTCGTCGACAGATATTTCCCCTGATTCAATTTCAGAGACGATTGCCTGTAGCTCATTGAATGCGCATGAGTATTTTAAGTCCTGGCTCATATGTTTTGTTTAAATGTGGCTATGCTTGTTATCTTACCATCTGCCGTGACGGTGGTCAGCGTGTCGCCCTCGTTCACCTCTTTGGACGATCTAAGGGCTTTATTGTTGACCAGGGTTATTGTGTATCCGCGTTTTAATAAGTTGATTGGATCACCAAGTTCAACGCGGTGTTCGATTGATTTTATCTCTTTGTCGTTGTGAAAAAAAGTTCTTTTAACGGAAGAGTCCATTTTATCCTTCAAGAATAAGAGCTCGGGTTGCAGCCTTATGAAAATGACCCTTGAATCTTTGTACAAGTTGCCTATTAGCTGGTTCACACAATTCATGGAGTGATTAATATTTACCAGCACCTCTTTTCTTAAAAGCAGCAAAGTGTTTTCAAGATTTCGGTGATTGGCCCTCACCAGGGAGTTTGTGTTCTTAAACAAGTTGTATTCCTGGACAGCACAGGCATTTGACTTTATGTTGAGAATGTGCCTGCTTTGCATTCGGACGATGTTTGACTTATCTACTATGGAGTTGTTCGCATCGAGGAGCGAATTCTTAGTTATCGACTGGAAGTACTTTCCAGTGTTCTCCAGTGAAGTCTTCGTTTCCTTCAATTGTAAAACGCTTCGCACCGCCAATTTCTTTTCCAGCTCCTGGAGCGGGACAGAAACGTTGTGAAATTTCTGTAGTAGAAAGTCGGCAAGATCAGTGGGAGTTATACAATTCTTATAGGAGACCATCTCGGCTGCCGTTTCGTTCGTAGCGTGTCCAATGCCTGTAACTACTGGTATTGGGAAGACGGCCAGCTCTTTGCAGAGGGCATAATGATTATAACAACTGAGGCCGATGTTTCCTCCGCCTCCCCTGATGATGGCGACAGCATCGAAATGATGAATTACTCTTTTGATCCGATTTAACTGGCCGACAATCTCTGTGACGGCTCTGTCGCCCTGTAGCAAAGAAGGGAAGAGCATATGAAAGAGACGATAACACCAGGGATTCGGTTCAATCTTTTGTAGAAAATCATTGTATCCTTTACTCGACTGAACGGAAATAACCGCAATTCGTTTTGGTAAGAATGGAAGTTTCAACAGTTTATTCTTGTTGAAAACTCCTTCCGCTTTCAACCTGTTGATGGTGGCTTGTTTTTCGAGCTCGAGTTCACCTAATGAATAGGAAGGATCAATGTCAAAAATCCTTAACCGGATGCCGTGCTCGGGTTCGAAGACGATTTTTGCGCAAAAGAGAATCTGGATTCCATCTTTAAGAGGTTCCCTTAAAACCTGCAGAAACTTGTTTTGGATTCGGATATAGTCTGTCTTCCACAGGATAGCCTTCATTTCGGCAATTACCTTTCCGTTCTTTCGCTGCACCAAATCCGGGTAACAATGTCCGAATGAAGAATAATGATTGAGCTTGTTCATTTCCGCTTTGACCCAAAATGAACTCGTGTAACGGCGAGCGAGTGTCTTTTTGACACTCAGACCCACTTCTTCCAGGGTAAAAACTTTCTTGTCGTTGACAACTTCGGACACAAGCTGTTGTTTGCCTGGTACCAACATAAAGAGTTTTTGCACCAATGCCAATGACAGGAATATTTTTTTCAAAAGATAAGTGTAGGGTCGGAGGCAAGCTGGGACAAGGCTTGAAAAAGATATGCCTCTAGTTGTGACTAAAGGCATATCGATGTATGAAATAGGGCTATTGCTGATTACATTGTTTTGACACCAATTACGGGAAGTGCTTTTCGACGTATCAAGTCATTGAAGGCAGGGATCTGCTGAGTTTTGATGGCTTCGAGCTTTTTAAGTTGAACATCAATCTGACTAGCAAGATCGTTGTAAACTTCCTGCGCCTGCTTGCTCGGTGGAAAATTGCCGCTGTTGGCTACATCGAACACACCAGAAAGTTTATCGTTCAGACGTATAGGATAATTCAAAACATCCTGTCCACTCTTTGATTTGGTTTGATACAGTGTTTCTTCAATTGAAGTCATTTGCCTGTCGATGCTGTCGGCCATTTGCTTTACTTCTTTGGGAACGTCTTTACCCTGCAGGGCAACAAAGGAGTTGATCTGCGTACGTAAAGCACGGATATCCTTAATTGCTTTTTGTGTCTCGTTGAATTTTTCTGTCACTTGCTTGAGAAAAGCGAATTGTGCATCGTATTCCTGCTCTGTGACTTTATAGTTAGGATCAGGTTTTATTGAGAATGGCACTTCTGCTGAATCTTTTTCAACTTTAATTCTTGCATAGTAGTTACCAGGAGGCGCAATGATAGCGCCCGGAACTCCATTCCATAAGATCATACCATCGATCTTTTCCGCCTCCGGATAACGTAAATCCCAAACAAATTGATTCATCCCTTTGGAGACATCCAACTTCGTATTATTTTCTTTTGAATCGGTAGTGTAGGTTTTGATAACCTTGTGATCTTTATCGAAAACAGTTACCGATGCTTTTGCTGAGTCTGTAGCATTCTTTACAAAATAGTTGATGACAACCCCTGCGGGTGGATTAGCTCCTGCATTACGTGGAGTTCCGAAGTTTTGTGCAAATGGATTGCCCGGCATTCGATAGGCAGGCGTTACGTCGAATACATGCAGACTGCTCGCCGAAATGTTCGAGTTCATCTGCTGTAGCGTGCTCAGATCATCGAGTACATAAAATGCGCGGCCTTGCGTAGCAACAACCAGGTCGTTTTCTTTGATGGTAAGATCGGTAATGGGAACCATTGGTAGATTCAATTGAAAGCGCTTCCAGTTAGCCCCGTCATCGAACGAGATGTACATGCCATACTCTGTGCCGCAATACAAGAGACCCGGTCTTTTCTGGTCGGCGCGGACAACTCTTGCAAAATCGGTCCTGGCAATACCGTTGGTGATCAGCTTCCATGTCTTGCCATAATCTTCAGTCTTGTAGATATAAGGTGTGAAATCATCCGCCTTGTACAAAGTACCAACAGCATATAGCGCTCCCTTCTTGAAAGGATCTGCATCGAGAGAATTCCACATGATCCATTTCGGCGCTTGCCTGGGTGTTACATTCTCCCAATTCTTTCCGCCATCCTTACTCACATGAAGCAGGCCATCGTCACTACCCGTCCATAGCAAGTCTTTTTCGAAAGGCGATTCCATTGCAGTGAATATGGTGCAATAGTATTCGACAGAGGTGTTGTCCTTGGTGATCGGACCACCACTCGACACCTGCCTTGCTTTGTCATTCGTTGTTAGGTCGGGAGAAATTTGTTGCCAGGTCTGTCCCTCATTTTCTGTGACAAACAAAACGTTACCGGCGGTGTATAATCTCTTTGGATTGTTTGGCGAGAAGAATATGGGGAAGTTCCACTGGAAGCGATACTTCAGCACATCAGCGCCCGCACCCATCGGGTTATCGGGCCAGGGAGAAACGGCGCGATTCTCTCCTGTTTTGTGATCGAGGCGGGAGATGTAGCCACCATAGTTGCCACCATAAACAATATCGGGGTTCAATGGATCGGCAACGACATAGCCGCTTTCAGCACCCGCGGTTGGCTCCCAGTCATTTTCAGTAATGGCAGCACCTCTTGTCCTGCTCTTGATTCTTACAGTTGAATTATCCTGCTGTGCACCAAGAATGCGATAAGGGAAAGAATTATCTGTGGTTACGCGATAGATCTGCGCTGTTGGCTGGTTACCGAGTGTGCTCCAGTTCTCTCCACCATCGAAGGAGATTTGTGCGCCCCCATCGTCGGCAACAATCATACGGTTACCATTCTCAGGATCGATCCAGAGATCATGATGATCGCTATGAGGCGTGCGAACTGGTTGGAACGTTTTTCCGCCATCACGGCTCCTCATCATAATTACATTAAGAGAATATACAGTGTTCTCGTTTTTCGGATCCACGAAGACCTTCGAGTAATACCATGCCCTTTGGCGAATGTTATTATCATTGCTGGTAAGCGTCCAGGTTTCTCCTCCATCGGGAGACATGAACATGCCGCCGTTTTGATTTTCGACAAAAGAGTAGATCCTGTCGGGATTAGAGGGAGCCACTGCTACGCCGACAATACCCCATGTCCCTTTTGGCAATCCCTTTTTGAAGGAGAGATTGGTCCAGGTTTCACCACCATCAGTACTCTTCCAAAGGCCACTGCCTTCACCTCCGCTTTCCATGCTATAGGGAGTGCGAAGTGCACGCCACATGCCTGCATAGAACACGTCTGGATTGCCAGGTTCCATTACGAGGTCGGAAGCGCCCGTTTGATTGTTTACATAAAGAACACGTTTC
>DATDNL010000508.1:0-2789 GCA_036518315.1 Flavisolibacter sp.
ACATCTCCTTTCTTCACCGTATCTCCCACCTTTTTATGCCAGGCTGCAATGACCCCTTCGGTCATGGTATCGCTAAGACGAGGCATCAATACGACTTCTTCCATCTTACTTAGATCCATAGAGGAAGAAGACCCTTGTCCACCAGTCGGGATATCGCCTTCGGCTTTATCAGCAGTATCCGTTTCTTTAGCGACGGGTTTGGAAGTATCAGGTTGGGCGGCAGCACCTGCGGGTTTTCCTTTCACGAGGCCAGAAACATCTTCGCCAGGATTTCCGAGGATGGCCAGCAGATCATCTACCTGGATTTTGGCACCCTTATCACCACCGATGTGTAATAAAGTACCGTCTTTATAGCTCTCCAGTTCCATTGTTGCCTTATCCGTCTCAATCTCGGCAAGCAGGTCTCCTTTTTTTACTTTATCACCCACTTTCTTGTGCCATGCGGCAATCACACCTTCGGTCATCGTATCGCTCAGGCGGGGCATCAAAATCACTTCAGCCATTGTTCTATAGTTTAAAATTGCGGCGTGAAATTAACGTAAAAGAGGGAAATCGGATTAATTAGGACGGCAAGGGCATATTAAACATTAAATATAGCAAGGTCAAACAATTGTAGTTGGTGCTGACGGGATGATCAGCTGTGGGACTGCAGCAATGCGAATACACAATCAAAGCCTGTTATCAGACCATTTGGTTCTTGAGGGCACTTTCGATCGCCGCACAAGGAATCATGATCGGCTTTTCTTCAATGACTACATTCAATTGGCTGCCAGAGACGGTATAGCTGCCACTGATATTCCCAAAAACATTCAGGCTAAAAGTTCCGCTACCTGCATCACCGGAGAAAGTACCTCCCTGCTTTTCTATAGCTGCTTTGGCCCTGTTTAATACCTGGTCCGGGGCACCCGAGATCGGAATGGTGAAGTTGCATTTCGACATAAGTGTTTTATTATGTTCATCAAATCTTATGCGAAGGTAAGGGGTAGCCAATGAGACAATGTGCCAATGGGACAATGAGGCAAGTTAGCTGATGGAATGATTAGCTGATGGGGAATGAGACAATGTGGCAATGGGACAATGAGAGTATTGGCTGATGGGAGATTAGGTTAATGAGCTGAATGGTTCATTGGAGGCAGGAATGGGGTTTGGAGAGGAGGGTGTGGTTGATTCCCCATTTTTTCTTAAGGGATTGCAAAAGGAAGTGCCTGGTTATTAGGCGTTGGGGCGAAAAGTTTCGAGGCATGTGTTTTGTAAACTCAACACTTATGAAAAATATTTTCTTGTACACCGTCCTTATTTCAAGCCTTTTTGCGGCCTGCCAGAATGCAGGGTCGCATGGGAGTACCGATGAAAACGCGGCCGAGGCTAAGAAGAATATTAGTAAGCGTGATTATAGTATCAATAAATCTAACTCATATTCCGACCTGTTTCTCGACAGCATGGCGATGGAGAAATTTGTTGCATCTAAGAAGCTTCCGGACTCCATTGCAAGGCGGATGCGTAGCTTTTACAACACCCGCAATTACCAGTTTGCCTGGTTTAGTAGCGATGGGATGAACGAACAGACCTATGCATTTTGGAACCTCCACGACTACGTGACTACCTACGATAACGACACTTCGTTAAAAGATAAAAAGCTCCAGAGAAGAATGGATGCACTCGTGGCCGAGGAAAGTCTTTCGCCCACGGCAAGTCCGGACTATGTGAATACTGAGCTTACACTCACAGAACATTTTATCAAATACGTTCTTAATAATTATGAGAAGGGATATGTAAAGCGGAAGGAAATGGAGCGTTTTATTCCATTCAAAAAGGAAGACCCATTAGCAGTTGCTGATTCACTCCTCAACAAGAAGCATAAAGATGACAAGTACTTCGCGGATGTTAATGAACCCTACAAAGGGCTGAAGGATCAACTCGGAAGATATTACAATATAGCAAAGGCTGGCGGATGGCCACAGATCACCGGTTTGAAGAAATCGTTGAAGAAAGGAGCCAGTGATCCTGCTATTCCTGCCATTAAAAGAAGACTCGAGATGACCGGAGAGATGGTAGGCAAAGACAGTTCGATGGTGTTCAATGACACTTTGGAAAACGCCGTTAGAACCTTTCAAACGTCAATGGGTTATAAGCCGGATGGCGTAATTAATTCGCAATTGATCAAGGACATGAACGTACCTGCGAGCGAGAGATTGAAACAGATATTGCTAAACATGGGACGGATGCGGTGGATGCCTACTGAACCTAATGGACGCCTGATCATTGTGAACATACCGGAATTTGTTCTGCATGTTTATGAGAATAAAAAGAAAGCCTGGGATATGAACGTGGTTGTCGGTAAGGAAGGACACAATACAACGATGTTCACGGGAGACCTGAACCAGGTAGTTTTCAGTCCTTATTGGAACGTTCCTCCAAGTATTGTTCAGAAAGAGATACTTCCAAAGATGGCTTCCAATCCAAACTATTTGGCCAGCCAGAATATGGAACAAACAGGCACAGATGAAAACGGCGTGCCTAAGATCCGCCAATTGCCGGGTAGCCAGAACTCGCTCGGAAAAGTGAAGTTCCTGTTCCCTAACAGCTTCAATATTTATTTTCACGATACAAACGCCAAGAGTTTATTCGATAGGGATAAAAGGGCTTTCAGCCACGGGTGCATAAGACTTTCAGAACCGGAGAAGATGGCTGAATACCTTTTGCGCGATCAGCCGGAATGGACACCCGAGAAAATTGAGGAGGCGATGGACAGCGGTCATGAGCAATACGTCAAGTTGAAGAGTCCTGTG
>DATDNL010000509.1:0-3735 GCA_036518315.1 Flavisolibacter sp.
GTGACGTTGTGCATCAAAGCTTCAGTGTTTTCGGAAACTCTTTCGCGGGAGAGCCTTTTCTTCACCCTGTGGACTGCCTCTACGAGCCTATCCTCGTCGACCGGTTTCATTAGATAGTCGACGGCGCTGAATTGCAAAGCCTGGAGAATGTATTCGTTGTGTGCAGTGACGAAGATCACCTCGAATGTTTTGTCAGAAATTTCTGCAAGCAGATCGAGACCACTTTTCCCAGGCATTTGAATGTCAAGGAAAATAAGGTCAGGTTTCAATTCCTCAATCTTTTGCTTCCCGGTGTCGGCACTAGTGCAGGTTGCCACAACTTCGACCTCGGGGCAATTGAGTTCGAGAAGTTTTTTTACGGTTCGAATTCCGATTGGTTCATCATCAATTAATATTGCTCTCATAGCTAGGTTGTGTAGTGATTATTTTAAAACTTAAGACAGCGCAAGTGCCGGTTCTGCCATTATTGAAATCCTGTATGTCGAAGAGTTCCAAACTGCATCCCGTATCGTATTTTTCGTTTAGTATTTTAATGCGATTTCGCAAGTTTGAAAGACCAAGCGATTCATGAAGTGACCGTTTCTCCTTCTTTAATTTTTCTGAGTTTTGAAGCCCGATGCCGTTATCCTCAACGGTGCAGTATATCATACCATTTAGTGTGGAGAAATGAACAGATAGTTTCTTGTTTCCTTTTTTAGGCATCAACCCGTGCCATATTGCATTCTCCACGAGAGGTTGAATCATCATAGTTGGTACCAAGGTCTCCTCCTGGTCAATATGTTTATCGGCGGTAATGCGGAAAGTAAATGAGTCGTCGAAGCGTAGTTTCTCCATGGTGAGATAATTCTCTAATTGCTCCATGTTTTCGCAGAGTGTTGTGAACACCTCTCTTGACTGATTGAGGGTAATGCGCAAGAGGTTTGCAAACTTTGTCATGTACCTGGACGCTCTTTGCTGCTCGTTGTCGAGGATCATTCCTTTAATGCCATTAAGAGAGTTGAAAAGGAAATGGGGATTCATCTGCGTTTGTAAAGCAAGTAGCTGAGCTTCTGCGAGCTGCTGGTTTATGGATCGGATTTCTTTTTGTTTTATGAGTAAGGATTGCTCGGATTCAATTTGTTTAATCTTGTTACTTACGAGAGTGGCAATGGTGGTAAGGGTCTTGATATCCCTTTCATTAAAGTGATTCGGCTGTGAATGTTCCGAGTCAATGATTCCAATTAGCTCGTTTTCATGGACGATGGGAACGCAGATCTCACTGAGCCGGAATGCATCGTCGACCCGGTAGCGCGTGTCTTTAGTAGTATCGGCTACGATAAGGGGTTCCTTTGTGATCATGACATGTCCAACAACGCCCTGTCCGGGCAATACATCAAAAGAGGAAATCCGGGTTTTGGCCGGGTCGCCTTTTGGGCTGTACCAGGCTTTTTGGATCATCCTGGTATGGTCTCCGTTCCACAGATAGATCATGCATTCCTCGTAGTTGAGCCAGCCGATAAGGTTTTTAGAAACATCCCATAGAACGTCGTCGACGTTCTTCTTGTCGGCAAAGGAAGAAGAGAAATAATTGGTGATTTGTTCCAGCTCGAACTGAGTTTTGTATTCTTCGGCTTTTAGCTTTTGAACCTGTGTTTGTTCCTGTTCCTTCTTGCGTATGACGTTTATTCTCCATTTAACCGATAGATAGACCGCAGTTATGAGGAGTAAAGCGGCCGCATAGTAGAACCAACGCTTTTCCCAAAAGGGAGGGAGAACTACAATATCAAACTCTTTTACCTGGGAAGGCCACCGGTTGGCCGTTGAATAGAGCTTTACCTGCACTTTATGATGGCCCGGCGTGAGATTGGAAATGTTGAAAATGCTCCTGTTACCGAGGTCCTGCCAGGCACCATTACCTTCGACAAGGCGAAACGCATAATGCTGGGTACTGCTCGAGAGAAAGTTGATACTGCCAATGGTTATCTTGATTTCATTGTTCCTCCAGGAGGTTGTAAAATCATTATCCTTTGGCAGGAACTTGTCGCAACAGTTGGTGGCAAAACTCTCGATAAATAATTTAGGTGTGGGTATCTGCTGTGCGGCGAGGGCCGGATCGAATGAGACGAGGGAACTCGTGAAACCTATGTACAGTTTGTTTTCAGCGCTATCATAAAAGAACTTGGAACCTTTTGTGAGTGGCTCATCGGGAAAGCCGTCCTCTTTACCAAACGAAATTATCGCAGACGTTTTGATATCGAGGCAAGCGATGCCCGTGAAGGTAGCTAGCCAAAGCTTTCCCCCGATTACGATCATGCTGATAATATCGTTTTCGGGAAGCCCATCATTGTGGGTGAAATGATGGAAGGTTTTTTTCTCGATGTTGTAGCAGATCAAACCGTTGTTGTTGGTACTTATCCAGAGGTTGTTTTGTTGGTCGGCCGTGAAACTGTTGATTTGCCTGTCAGGAATCTTAATAAAAGGAAAGGAATCAATGAAACGGTCCAGGGTACCAGAGCTCGTATTAAATCTTAACAGCCCATGACCGGCCAACCAAAGGTTGCCCGCCGCATCTTTTTGTAAGCCTTGTGTCCATTCGATCTTGCGAAGGAGACTAGCTTGCAGGGGTACCAGTCTGGTGGTGCTATTTTGTTTGTTGAAGCTGTATAATTTTTCGGAAGAGATCCAAATGTTCTTCTGGTGATCAACACAGATGTCCGCTATCCATCCAGTGTCGCGGCCCCATTGTTGTAATGGAATTTCCTGGATCGTGGCAGTGTTTATGTTAATCTTAAAAAGCGGGCCGTTACTGCCTACCAAAATGTTGTCTTCATCCAGTTTTGCCAGCGCAAATATTTCTTCAGGTTGTCTATAGGAGTGTTCGAGGCCTATACGCCTGATGAAATGGTAGTTTTTTTTGTCAAATATCAGGAGGCCACTTCCTCCTTTAGTCGCAGCAATGATTTTGTGGTCTGTTGTAATTACCACGCTCATGCTAAGATTCGGAAAGGCGTTTAATAGAACGTCTGGTGTTTCAAGCGTACGCACGAAGGATTTGTTTCTCACTTCATGGAGAAGGCCTGTATTTGTGGCGATCCAAAGGTTGCCATCATGGTCCGTCAGAATTTCCTTGCAGGAATAGGAGGGGAAATATTTCTGCGGAAAGAACTGCAATCTATTTCCGGCGGTACGGACGGTAAGCTTATAAAAGCCAGCGTTCTTGCCCGTCAGGTAGAAAGTGCTATCATCTACGGGAGTGATCCGGGACCGATAGTTAAAGTCTTTCTTACCGACAAAAGGCAAAGTGCCATTGATCACCACTTTTTTGACTAGGTCAAAATATCGAATGCTGTCGGAATCGCTGTTCAGAACCAACATCTTTCCGTCGGCTTTTTGGAAGAACTGGTAGTCTTTATATGGATAGGTCATTAGGCAAGCCAAAGAAGGACAATCTTCCTGCCTCATCTTTCTAAATTCCTTTCGCGAGGCATCATAGTAGAGCAATCCTGATTGAGAGGCGACAGCAAAATGCATTTCATCCAACTTCAGGAGGTAGCGTCCGAATGTAAATGAAGCCGTGGCAACTTCTTCCCTCGAGTAATGATCATACCTGAAAAGCAGCCTATAGTTGCGATCGAAATGATAAAAGCCTGACCTTGCGAGCACAAAAATATCTCCCGATGAATTGCTGTTGACGGCTAATATCCAGTTGAATTTGTATTGGTATTGTTTCTGCGGATAGGGAATGAAAACGTTTTT
>DATDNL010000510.1:0-7724 GCA_036518315.1 Flavisolibacter sp.
TCTATAAGGAATAAAGCCATTGCTGCTGCAACTACCGACTACATCGTACAGGTGGATGGTGATCTTGTTTTACATCCTTATTTTGTTGCCGATCACCTCACTATGAAAAAGGAAGGGTATTTTGTTGCAGGCAGTCGCGTGATGCTTTCCAATCGATCCACGAGTAATCTGTTAGCACATAATTCGGTTAACCTAAGAAAGTATGCTCAAATTGGTTTGGATATGAATGGAATAAGGAGTGGTTTGTTAAGAAGATACCTGGCTAAACGCTACAAAGCCAAGGGGAAGCATACGTTTTATGTAAAGGGCTGCAACATGGCATTCTTCAAGTCGGATCTGCTTAAAGTGAATGGTTATAACGAATCCTTCACCGGCTGGGGAAGCGAGGACCGCGAGCTGGCTATTCGTTTGATCAATGCGGGGGTAAAGAAGCATTTTTTAAAAAACGGGGGCATCTGTTATCACCTGAATCATCCTTCCCCTTCCAGGGAAAAAGAGTTGAGAAACGAGGAACTAATGAAAGAGGCCATTGCTTCCAGGTCTGTTTGGGCAGACGATGGACTCAATAAATATTTGCATTCATGAGAGAGGAAAAACTACCGAGGCTTGACGACTGGCATGTGAAAAGCAAGGACCCGATCTATATTCATTACTATTTCCTGATACGGGATATCAAAGACGCTATTAACAACTACGCCAAAGGAGCTTTGCTTGATCTTGGCTGTGGTAACAAGCCTTACGAGACACTATACCAGCCGAAAACAAGTAAGCAGATTGGTTGCGATGTGATACAAAGTGATAAGAACAGGGTAGATGTTCTTTGCCCGGTCACAGATTTGAAATTTGAGGATCAACAGTTCGACACGGTCCTTTGTACCCAGGTATTGGAACATGTATACGAACATGACAAGATGATGAGCGAGATCTATCGTGTATTGAAACCGGGTGGACACATTATTCTTACTGTGCCTTTCGTGTGGGAACTGCACGAAGAGCCTTATGATTTTTTCCGATACACCAAGCATGCCCTGAAGGAATTGTTTGAGCAGTCGGGTTTCCAGATCGATTATATTAAACCAAATGGTGGTAAATGGGCTGCTATTTACCAATTGCGAAACAACATGATGTACCTGTCTTTCAGGAGGAGAAAGACGTTCTGGAACAAGCTAAAAAAGATCTTGTACATGGAGTTGCGTCTTACTCAATTGCGCAACCATTTCGCCATCTGGATGGACAAGAAGTACTACGACGATATCTTTACACTTAACTATATAGTGGTTGCTCATAAACCTCAATAATGCCTTCCGTCTTCTTTATTTCGTTAATGGCAGGTTCGCCCTGGGGAGGAAGCGAGGAGCTTTGGTATAAGACTGCGCTGCACGCCGCGAGGAAAGGTTGGAAGGTTGGCTGTGCTGTTTACCACTGGCCCGCAAAAGAAGAAAAGATGCGAGCGCTGAAAGATGCAGGTACTAAGATCTATTACATACCCAACAAAGGAAGGTCGAAGAGAAATTTGGCAGAGCGCGTTCAGAATAAGATATCGAAGGCGAAGGCGAAAGCCTATATTCAAACCTTGCCGGTTAAGGAATACGATGCAGTGGTTATCAGCCTGGGTGCTTTTGAAGTGACTACACCAACCTGGAGAAAGTTTTACAATAGACTCGATAAATATGTTGTCCTTTACCACAACTACAAGGAGCATGAAGTATTAACCGGTGACAAAAAAGCAGCCGTCGAGAACTGGTGCTCGCATGCAAGTTTAAACCTGTTTGCTTCGAGGCGAATCATAGAAGTACTTGAAAGCAATTCCGACATAAGGCCCCCAAACGCTGGCATTCTACTGAATCCCATTTCCTTTGAGCCACCGATGGAGCTCACTCCTTATCCTGCGCTTTACAACGGTAATTATCGCTTTGTTATGCTGGCTGCGTTGGAAGTGTGGCGTAAGGCGCAGGATAAGCTAATACAAGCTTTGTCGTCTGAGAAATGGAAGCAGAGGAACTGGGATCTGCAACTATATGGCGAAGGAAAGGACAGGCAAGACTTGCAGGAGTTGATTATAAAGACGGGATTGCAACAGAAAGTGTTCCTGCAAGGGAATACCAATGATCCGAAGTCTGTATTGGAAAGCGCTCACCTTTTGCTTCAACTTACATATATAGACGCGATGCCTTTGTCGGTTGTCGAAGCCCTTGCATTGGGAAGACCGGTTGCGGCCAGTAAGATTGGCGACATGCCTTATTGGATCAATGAGGGTGAAAACGGCTGGATCAGCAAAGATGCTTCCGCTGGGGAAATTGATGCTACACTTGAAAGGGCATGGCAACAAAGAGAAGAGTGGCCGAAGATGGGAGAAAATGCTTTCGCCACCTTCAAAAGAAAGTTTCCTGCTTCAGCGGAAGAAAATTTACTGCAACAAATTGAGGTATTGATAGTGAAAGACTAATTCTTCTCGTTGTACTTCTTATAAAACTTATAGCCGATGACGCCCATCAATGCTAAAGGGGTAAAAGCCAGGTATAGAATGCCGGCATTTAATCCGCGTGCGGGCTTCTCACCAAGCTGCTGTGCCGTCCTGGTACAAATAGAGCATTGCGCCTGTGAGTCGATGGAGACAAGGGTGAAGAGAAAAACAAATACAAAGGCAAGGATGAATAACTTCTGTATCCGCATAGCGCAAAATTAGTGATTCGGCCTTTTCGGGAATGACAACTATGTTAAAGCCTCAGTAAATATTACAATGAAATGGCGCAACTCTTGGTTTCTAAACCGCGGGAAACTCAGCAGCACTATTTCTTTACAGCGGCGCCACAGGTCTTATGAAAGTTAGTTTGCAGGTGATTCTGCAGGCACCTGGCTCTCAGTTTTGAGAATGGATGTGTGCGGAACAGGTCTTCTAACTTACTATATTGGTTCTCTGTTCTGGACATTTCATTCCAGAAGTTGACGGTGGCGCAGACATCCTTGCCTAATTGATAAGCCAGGTCAATGCCATAATAGTCGGCTTCCAATTCGTTCTTTTGATTGAACGAACCAGTGAGAGCTTTCAAAACCTGGTAGGCGCTGGCACCTTTGTCCTCGCCGAATATATCATCGGTAATCATCATCTCCTGTATGGTCTTTTTGATATGGCCTTTCTCTGAATGGCCTATTTCATGGCCAATGATGGAATACAAAAGATCTTCATTCCCCTTACACTTATCATACATCGCCTTTGTGAGGTAGATGTGGCCGCCAAAAGTGAAAGCATTGATGGCAGAATCGTTCAGAAGATAAATGGAGTATTTGATGTGGGAAGGATTGGTGCGAACGGCAAGCAGATCGTCCATTACCCGGTGCAACTGCGCCGATATGGCGGGGTCGTTTATGACGACGAAGGTTTTTGTTTCGATCGCGTCTTGATGAAAAGCATTTCCCCACTGGTTCTGTACCGAGTCGGTGATCTCTTTTTGCTTAACGGCAAGGTTGCGGATGATGCTCGTGGCATTACTGATTGCCTTGCTGGTTTCGCTGCCACCGACGGCGCTGTCGAGGCAATCATAGGAATATTCCATGTGTTTAGGCAGCTCCTTCTGGTTGTTGTCGATGGAGAGATTGCAGGTAGCTGCAAGACTTAATAGGCCGAGGTAAAATAAATACAGTAGCCGCATGAAACTGCCTATGCAAACTGTTAGCCAAATACTGTGATGAAGGCGAGAATTATGGCAAAAATGGAGTAAAATGAAAAAGCCTCCGACGAGGGAGGCTTTAAATATCTGGAAAGTGAATGTTATACAGCTTCGCTGCTCATTCTCTTTTGCACCTTCTTTCTTTCTTCTTCATCAAGGATCACCTTACGCATACGAATGTTGTTTGGAGTTACCTCGATACACTCGTCCTGCTGGATGTACTCCATGCACTCTTCAAGGGTCATTTCCCTCTTAGGTTGTATGTTGGTAGCCGCATCACTTCCACTCGCACGGTGGTTGGTAAGCTTCTTTCCTTCATTGGAGTTGACAACGATATCACCAGGCTTATTGTTCTCACCAATGATCATTCCCCTGTATACTTCTTCTCCGGGATCGACGAAGAAATAACCACGGTCCTGGAGCTTGTCCAGAGAGTATGCGGTAGTAGTACCATTATCTTTGGCGATCAACACGCCGTTGTTACGACCGGGGATAACACCCTTCCACGGCTTGTAGTCCATGAAGCGGTGGTTCATCACGGCTTCGCCGGCAGTGTTGGTGAGCATCTGTGTACGCAGACCGAGCAGACCTCTTGAAGGCATTTCAAACTCCAGGTGTTGCATATCACCCTTTGTTTCCATCACATGCATCTCACCTTTACGGCGGGTGACCATGTCAATTACCTTGGAAGCGTATTCCTGCGGAACATCCACAACCAGGGTTTCGAATGGTTCGGATTTTACTCCGGCGATGGTCTTGACAATTACCTGTGGCTGACCAATGGTAAGCTCATATCCTTCGCGACGCATCGTTTCGATCAGGATGCCCAAGTGAAGGATGCCACGGCCATAGACCATGAAACTATCGGCACTGTCTGTATCTTCAACCCTCAGGGCAAGGTTCTTTTCTGTTTCCTTCATCAGGCGATCGCGAAGGTGCCTGGAGGTAACGAACTTTCCATCTTTTCCAAAGAAGGGTGAGTTGTTGATTCCGAACATCATGTTCATCGTAGGCTCGTCAACACTGATGGTTGGCAAGGCTTCGGGATTTTCTGAATCTGCAATCGTGTCGCCGATATTAAAATCTTCGAGACCGACTACGGCGCAGAGGTCACCAGCTACTACTTCGCTTACTTTTTTCTTACCCATTCCTTCGAACACATAAAGCTCCCTTACTTTCTGCTTCCTGATGGAACCATCGGCCTGCATAAGGGCAATCTGCTGGTTTTCCTTGATGACGCCACGGGCAACTTTTCCAATGGCGATACGGCCTAGGAAGGAAGAGTAATCAAGAGAAGTGATCTGCATTTGCAGGTATCCTTCGCTAACTTTCGGTTCGGGAACATATTTTAAGATACCATCCAAAAGAGGCGTGATGTCCTCGCTCGGAGTAAGGCTGTCGTTGAACCAGCCGTTCTTACCGGAACCGTAATAGGTTGGGAAGTCCAACTGCTCTTCCGTTGCATCGAGGTTGAAGAACAATTCGAATACGGCATCATGAACCTCGTCGGGGCGGCAGTTCGGTTTGTCGACCTTGTTGATCACCACGATCGGCTTCAGGTCGAGGTGAAGGGCCTTTTGGAGCACAAAACGGGTTTGCGGCATAGGTCCTTCGAAGGCATCCACCAGGAGGATAACGCCATCGGCCATTTTGAGTACCCGCTCTACCTCGCCACCGAAGTCGGCGTGGCCTGGAGTGTCGATTACGTTTATTTTTACGCCTTTGTAGGTAACGGCTGCGTTCTTACTGAAGATCGTAATGCCTCGTTCGCGCTCGAGATCGTTGCTGTCCATGATCAGCTCACCGGTAGCCTGGTTGTCGCGGAAAACCTTTGTTGCATGGAGGATCTTATCTACAAGGGTGGTTTTTCCGTGGTCTACGTGGGCAATGATTGCTATGTTTCTGATTTCCATAATTAGCTTAGAATATTAAAGCCAAATGCAAGGGAGATGGCTTCTCCGTTTAAGGAGGCGCAAAGGTAGGCTTTAAAAGCCGCGCGGCCGAGGAAAGGGAGGGACTTTACAAAAACTTTTTGAGGTGGGCTGCATTGGTGCAAATGGTTGATTTTCAATGGTCGTAGTATAGGGGATTTGTTGCCGTTGATGCCACGCGATAGTGTCACCAAGTGTCGCGGATAGGTTTTGGAGGAAGGCATCGGTGCGTGCGGATATGGCTTTGAGGGGAGTTGGTGGTAAACGAAAAGGGAACTGGGACGTCTGCAAAATGCCTGTAACTCGCCTCTAAGTTGCCTGTAACTCGCCGTGAAGGGGTGTTGGGGGCGAGGTAAGATTACTGATTATTAATTAATGATTATTAGTTTGTTGCGAGCTTTCGCCCGGGCTGGCTTGCTTGGGCGAAGAGCGTAAACAGCACAAGAGCGTATGAAGATTTTTAAGAAGGGCGGATGGGATAGTATTAGATTAAATAAATGAACCATACAAAGTATTTAAGGTATTAAGCGCACCCAGTACAAGAGGAATGGGATTTTAACAAGGTTAGACCTGCAGACTATGTATTTTCATAGACTAAAAAAAGAGCAAAATGAACAGACTGAATTGTTGGAAATGCGTGGTGCTTTTAGCGTCTCTATTTGCACTAACTCAATCCTTCTTTACTTAACTAATTAAATATATTTCAATCGTCAATGCGAGGCCTTGGCTTCGCATTTTTGTTAAGCCTTAACCATGGAGAAAACAAGAATCAATCTCGACATCCTTCTTCCTGAAGTTCCCAATGAAAGAGACGAATGTGTTGCGAGAATCATCAACAGGCTTCAATACAAAAGAGGCGTCGATAAGGTGCATGTGATTCCTGAAGGTGGTCGCCAAAAAGCACAGCTTTGTTTTCATTACGATCCTTCAGAGGTATCGGTGAACAAAGTCGAGCAACTGGCAAAACAAGCCGGTGCTCAAATCACCGAGCACTACGGTCATTTGCTGATTGAAACAACGGGTATCCGTCAACCGCGACATGCAAGGATCATCGAGGCGCAGTTGAGAAGGCAGAAGGGAATGCAGCGTGTTTCTGTTTCAGGAACAGGGTTTATTGAGGCGGAGTTCTCGAAAGACAACACTTCAGACGAAACGATTTTTGAGCAAATAAAGAAAGCAGGATTAAGAATAAAGGGAGTTGAAGATTTTCATATTCACAAACACGAAGAATCAAAACCGGAAGAAGGCCACGACCATGGACATGGTGGACATGACCATGGTGGCGAAGGTCACGAACATTCGCACGGCGGTATCTTCGAAGAGAAAACTGAATTAGTCTTTGCCATTATTTGCGGCGTGTTGCTGGCGATTGGTTTTGGGCTATCATTCATTGGTGGCTTGTCGTCGTATGTTTCCATAGTTTTTTATATTGGCGCTTATTTCTTCGGTGGCTTTTATACAACCAAGGAGGCGATTCAAGGGATTAGCAAAGGGGAGTTTGAGATCGATTTCCTGATGCTGGTGGCTGCCATTGGAGCCGCCATATTGGGACAATGGGCTGAAGGGGCTTTGTTACTCTTCTTATTTAGTCTTGGTCATTCTTTGGAACACTACGCCATGGAGAAGGCGCGTAAATCAATAGCTGCTTTAGCCGACCTGGCTCCCAAGATCGCCTTTCTCAAAACGGGTAGCGACATTAAAGAAGTGAAAATTGAGGAATTAAAGACGGGCGATGTTATTGTTGTAAAGCCCAACTCGAAGATAGCGGCAGATGGAATCGTTGTAAAAGGAAACAGCAGTGTTAACCAGGCACCTATTACCGGTGAAAGTGTGCCCGTAGATAAAATGCATGTCGACGATCTGAACATGGATATTGCAGGCGCAGATAAGGTGGATGCTAAATACCGCGTGTTTGCCAGCTCAATAAATGGTGGTGATACTTTGGAGATAAAAGTCACGAAGGTGGCAGCCGATAGCACCATCGCAAGACTGGTCAAATTGGTCAATGAAGCGCAGACGCAAAAATCACCCACGCAGAACTTCACCGACAAGCTCGAAAAGTATTATGTTCCTTCTGTACTCGTCCTGGTTGTGATATTGATGTTCGCTTTTGTGGTAATTGACG
>DATDNL010000511.1:0-3680 GCA_036518315.1 Flavisolibacter sp.
CCTTTGAATGGTCGCCATAAGCGTTAGAATGTTCACTTTAAAGTTCCACTACAAACTTCAAACTACAAACTACAAACTATTTCACTAAATCTCCTCGCAAGCGAAGTAATTCGGTTTCAGCAACCTTAAGACTATAGAGAGTTGTAATTGACCTGGAGAGTGCTTGAGCCAGATTTTCTTCGGCTTGCCGTAATTCGATAAAAGTGGTCGCGCCGAGACGGTAACGTTCTCTTTCGATCACCAGGTTTTCTCTTGCCAGCACGACACTGGAATCATTGATCGCTACAATTTCCCGTTGGGCTAGATAGGAGCGGTAATTGTTGAGGATCGATGTGTTGACGATCGATTCCTGGTTCTCGTAGCTAAGTCTCGAATAGTCCACACTAAGTTCCGCCTGTTTCACCTGCTGTTTGATGGTAAACCTGTTGAGGATAGGAATGCTTGCCGTCAATCCGTAGTTGAAGCCGCGGTTCAAGGTGAATAAAGGCTGGAAGGCCGGGTTGGTTACGCTGTTGCTGCTGTTCCGGCTAAAATTATAAGCAGAGGTCAATGCAATGGTAGGGTAGCGGGCTGCCTTTGCCAGCCTGACATTCATTGCCGCGATATCAATATCGACCTTAGACAATTGGAGGGCAGGGCTCACCCCTTCTATATTGTTCATCAAGTTGCCCAGGACCAAGCCGGTATCAACTGTTATTGTATCACTCACCTCGTAGTTCACTGTCTGTGGGACGTTCATCAGGCGATTCAAATCTTGTTTTCTCTGATCAATAACAGCTAGCTGGTTTACGCGCAGAGCTTTCTCGTTATTGTAGTCAATTTGAGCCTGCAGTACATCGGGCTTGATGCCAACGCCGATATCTAACTTGTATTGTGCGAGCTTCAGCCGGTCGGCGCTTAAAGCCATCAGCTCATCTATATTTCTCAACTGTTGCTTTTGCTGAATGATGTCGTAATAGGTCTTGATCACATCGGAAACCGTGTTGACTACCTGGTTTTTAATAGTAAGGTTACCCCTGATAATATTAACATCAATAAGATCTCGTGCAATGAACATGCGCAGCCCGTCGAATAAGACCCAGTTTAATGAAACTGCAGCGTTTAAGTTGGAAGCATGAATACCCTTACGTGAATTTTCGGTCCCGTTAGTAAGCTTGGTCGTCTGGTTATTCCTGTTGAAAAGAAGGGTTGAATTGCCACTGATAGTGGGAAGAAAAACGGCATCGCGATACCGGTTGGTGATTGCAACGGAAGCGGAATCTTGTTTTGATAACAGGATATCGTAGTTGTTATGTAATGCAGTGGCGATTGCCTTCTCAACCGTTAGTGTATCCTGTGAAAATGATCTGCTGCCCAACGATACCAGTACAAGCGTTATCGACCATTTGCAAAACTTAAATGTGTTCATGTGCTAAGTCTCTATGTTCTGATTTGATTTCTAAGTTATCCAATTCACTTTTCTTCTTTGGAGTTGACCAGAAAGAATAAATGGCTGGGATGACAAATAGCGTCAATATTAGGGAGAAGATAATTCCACCAACGATCACGATACCTAATGGAATACGGCTGGTAGCTGCTGCTCCCAATGACAATGCAATAGGTAAGGCACCAAGAGCCATCGCCAGACTGGTCATTAAGATAGGCCGCAAGCGCATACTGGCTGCATAAATAGCAGCATCCATTTTTGCCATTCCTTTCAATCGATTCTGGTTTGCAAATTCAACGATCAGGATACCATTTTTCGTTACCAGTCCAATCAGCATGATCATACCGATCTCAGAGAATATGTTCAATGTTTGATCGAAGATCCAAAGCGACAGTAAGGCACCTGCCAGGGCGAGGGGCACCGTTACCATGATAATAAAGGGATCGATAAAGCTTTCGAACTGGGCTGCGAGGATAAGGAAAATTAATCCCAAGGCAAGGAAGAAGGCGAACCCTATATTGCTCGAACTCTCCTGGTAGTCCCTTGAGGAACCGGAGAGAGAAGTGACAAAGGTTTCGTCCAGTAATTTCCTGGCGATGCGGTTCATTTCTGCGATACCGTCGCCAACTGTTTTGCCAGGTGCCAACCCGCTTGATACGGTAGCGGACTTAAAGCGATTGAAGTGATAGATATTAGAAGGAGAGGTAGCCTCGGTCATAGTAACCAGGTTATCAAGGCCGATCATTTCACCTTTATTGTTTCTTACATAAATCGACTTCAAGTCAGATGGATCATCACGGTCGGATCGAACCACCTGCCCAAGCACCTGGTATTGTTTCCCCTCTTTCGTAAAGTAGCCCAGCCTGCGGTTACTGAGGGCCAGATTCAAAGTGCTTGCGATATCGTCAACTGTAACACCCAGTTCAGCGGCTTTTATCCTGTCCACATTAATTCTTAGTTCGGGCTTGTTGAATTTCAGGTCGGCGTCGACTCCCTGCAAAACGGGACTTCTATTGGCCTCTTCCAAAAACTGCGGAAGTACTTTTGCAATCTTATCAAAGTCGTTGTTCTGAATTACAAACTGAACGGGTTGCCCGCCCCGGCGGTTTACCTGGATCGTCTGATCTTCTATAGCAAAAGCCCGCCCTTCCGAAAACCGGGGAAGGTTACGATTGATCATGCTGACGATTTCTTTCTGCGAGCGAGATCTTTCTTTCGGATCAACAAGAGTGACCCTTACAAATCCTGTATTGGCAGCGCCTGATGCAAAGCCGGGTGCAGTCAGTGACATCACCGTTTGCTTTTCGGGAACAGAGTCGAGAATCAGGTTGGTAAGCCTGTCAATAAATTGGTCGGTGTACTCATAGGCACTTCCTTCCGGAGCAGTGACCTGCAAACGGAACTGGCTCCGGTCTTCCATTGGGGCTAATTCAGATTGCAAACTTCCGCCGATAAAGTAGATGATGCCGGCACAGACCACGATGATGACATAGGCCACCCAACGTACCTTCATAAATCGGCTCAGTAGCGATTTATAGACGTTATCCAACCCACGGAAGAAAGGTTCGGTCTTGTAATAGAACCAGGAGTGCTTGTGAAAATCCCGGGTGAGTTTAACGTTGAGAACAGGAGTCAGGGTCAGCGATACAAACGCTGAGATCAACACTGCACCCGCAACCACAATTCCGAACTCCCGGAAAAGCCTTCCGATAAATCCCTGGAGGAAAATGATTGGAAGAAACACGACTGCCAGGGTGATGGAGGTGGAGATAACAGCGAAGTAGATTTCTTTAGATCCTTCTTTGGCCGCCAGGTATTTGGGCATGCCCGCCTCGAGCTTTTTGAAGATGTTCTCCGTTACTACGATCCCATCGTCCACTACCAGGCCAGTTGCCAATACGATTGCAAGCAGGGACAAAACGTTTATCGTAAAGCCTGCGACATACATAATGAAGAATGCTCCAATAAGCGAAACGGGAATATCAATCAACGGCCGTAGTGCGATCATCCAGTCGCGGAAAAACAAGTAGATAATCAGGATCACAAGCCCCATTGCAATCATCAGGGTTTCTTCAACCTCGGATATGGATTGTTTAATGAACCGCGTTTGGTCCATTGCAATGTTCAACTTAATGTCTTCCGGAACATCTTTCTTCATTTGGTCCAAACGCTTGTAAAATTCATCGGATATCGAAACATAGTTAGCACCCGGTTGAGGCACGATGACCAGCGCGATCATCGGAATGCCGCTTTC
>DATDNL010000512.1:0-2339 GCA_036518315.1 Flavisolibacter sp.
GTAAACTAATTTTACTTTTTGCGGCCATGTTGAATCACCTGTGTTGGATTCTCCCTGGTGTAAAAGAATTCCTTTGATGACGCCATCTTTTTGTGCAAGCCTGGCCATTTCCACCAAACGTGCATAAGGATTTCCATCGTATTCGTTAATCATACCGATCATCCATTGCGGTGCGGTAGAAACGTAGGATTGATAATGATCTTTATCGAACAATTCAATCTTGCAACCTCCAACAGCAACATTGATAACACCAACCTTAACGCCCTTCGGCAATTTTTCAATTAGAGTTCTTCCAAAATAATCGGCTGGTGTGAGACCGGTGCGGCACCGGCATAAAGGAGGGACAGCCGTGTACCATTTTCCTTTTTCCCTGCCTGAATTCGGACAATTTACAGCTTCCATTACCTGGAAACGGCTATCAACTATTGAATCCTGGGCTTCGACTCGTGCGTTCCCTTCCATGTTTGATTGCCCGAAGCAAAGAAAAATGTAAAAATTCTTGTCCTGGGAAAATGACTGTGCACTTAGGCAAAGCAACCCAACCAATACAAATAAGCTATACTTCATTTTTTCTCTATTTAAATAAGAATTTACGGTCTTTATTTTGATGTTTGTAATTGTAGGATGGTTACAGAATAAGGGTCAAGAGTCCTGGTAAATACGCTGGCAACACCCTTTATTTTTAGAGTATGCGGAACAATCTTTTCCGGATCTGAAATTGTATTTGTGTCGTCCGGTTTATCGCTTTTGATAACAACAGAAGTGGCATTCGGCAATACGTTTGGAATACCATTAAGCTTTATTTGGACAGGCTGTTTTTTCCCTGTCGTGTTTACAAGTTTGAGATATATAACACCAGAGTTATCCTCCATTGTAGCACTATAAAATAGGGTCGGAACAAGTGGTGGCGTGGTAATGCCCTGCGTGCTGTCTCTCCTCGTTAGAGGCCTCGGTTGGGTAGGAATACCTTCCGCTGACGTTGATACGATCTTAGTACCTAAATACTGGTTGAACAATTTTTGCACATAGTAAGAAGGCGAACCGAAAGCGCTCAAGGCATTATACCCAATCAAATCCGAATCCCATTGCCATGCTTTCGGAGCTGTTGCAGTAGCCGTGTTTACATTTACAAACAATGGCGCGTAACAAGACATGATAATGACATCTGAGTTTCTTTCCATCCCGGTCATCCAGGCGGCATCGCCTAAGGCTGCATTCAAATTAGTTGTAGGGGCTCCTTCTCTTGTAGCCCATTCTCCCACGAAAATCTTAGGCCCCTTGCGATCATATTTGTCATATTGTGAAGCATTTGCCCACATATCCCACGAACTGCGGTAATAGTGCTCGTCAAGCACTGCCGGTTTTGTCCCGCTGCTTACTTTCAGATCGGGGTATTGTGCATCGGCCACCGTTGAAATGCAAGTCAATTGCGGATATTTCTTTTCTATCGCCTGCCTGAATTGATTGAACCTGCCATCATAGCTTCCGGACCTGTCGAACCAATCTTCATTTCCAACTTCAACATAGATAAGCTTGAATGGAGCGGGATGACCGTCTGCAATACGCTTCGCTCCCCAGTAAGTATTCGCATCTCCAACCACATATTCTATTTCGTCCAAAGCGTCATCAACATACGGCTTTAGTAACGGTCCGGCATCAACATGGTCGCCATTCAAAGAGTAACCGGCATAGACCGCCAGCACCGGTTCAGCACCCATATCCTCACACCACTCTAAAAATTCAAGAAGACCCAATCCATCCGATGGACGATAACCCCACGAACCTCTGTGGCCGGGCCTGTTTTCCAAAGGTCCGAGTGTCTGTTTCCATGGGAATGCATCAGTGATCAAGGGCCCTTCCAAAAAATTACCTCCCGGGAAACGCAAAAACTTCGGCTTCATATCAACAAGCATTTGCATCAGATCGCGACGGCTGCCGTTGGGACGATTGTTGTATGTGGGAGGAAAGAGGGAAACCAAATTGAAATAATAAAGTCCAGTGCGATTGGTTGAAATCACAAACCTTGCATCATCAGTTGGCTTTATGTCCCCAGTTGTCGTTAAGGTTAACTCATATTTCTTCCAGGTTGGCTTCTTGATAAGATCAACAGTCCCAGTAGCATAAACAATTTTACCATCGTTGCTTTCAATACTTACCGTTATTGGCCCGGCAGTATGGTCTTCAATCACAGGAGCAGACGGCTGTATGGGTTGCTGTCCGGGCCGCCGGAACGGTGTAACACTTCCTGTACCTTTCAAATAGAATGATGCCCGGTAAGTGGTGTTTGGCTTAACCGGAATGCCCCAGTAACCTTCGTTCGCAACGCCTACTCTTCCGGC
>DATDNL010000513.1:0-7930 GCA_036518315.1 Flavisolibacter sp.
CCTGGGAGATATACAAACGCTGTCCTTTCAGAACGTTGTCTTCAAGCACCAAACGGCTTCACAAAGTGCCATCAATAACATCAGCTTCAATGTCAACGTTGGTGAGACTATCGCCTTTGTCGGCCCTAGTGGAAGTGGTAAGTCAACGCTGATGAAGTTACTTGTTGGTCTTTACCGACCGAAAGAAGGAGTCATTCTTTATAATGGTTTAGATGAAACAAAGCTTCGTTATGATGATCTGCGCAACCAGATCGGGTTTGTAACGCAGGATACTAATTTATTCAGTGGTACCATCAGGGAGAATCTTACGTTTGTGAATCCATCAGCAACGAATGAAGATTTAATGGATGCCCTTGATAAAGCTGCCTGCCAGAACCTCCTCGCACGTGCAGAAAAGGGCCTCGAAACGATGATCGGTGAGGGAGGCCTTAAACTATCCGGCGGTGAAAAGCAAAGACTTTCTATTGCACGAGCCTTGTTACGTAAGCCTAAATTGTTGCTGTTTGATGAAGCAACATCTGCATTAGACTCCATCACAGAAGAAGAAATTACTTATACTATCCGTGATATATCCAGCCAGGGCAACCAGATCACAATCCTTATTGCGCACAGACTGTCTACCATCATGCATGCCGACAGGATCTATGTACTGGAGAAAGGCAGCGTAATTGAAACAGGCACGCACGAATCCCTGCTCGAAGAAAAGGGTTTGTATTATGCGATGTGGCGTCAGCAGATTGGCGAAAGAAAGAATCCTGTTACGCTAAATACGGCATCAAAAGTTACAGCCTAGTTATTGAAGATTCTCAATAATGCCGGCAATGCCTTGTCCGCCACCAACACAGGCGGTTACCATCGAATATTTTTTGCCAAGTCGCTTCGCATCATTCAGGGTCTGTATAGTAAGCTTGGCCCCGGTACAACCTAATGGATGTCCTAAAGCAATTGCACCGCCATTGATATTTACTATCTCTGGGTTTAGCCCTGCCTCCCTAATAACTGCAATGGACTGAGAAGCAAATGCTTCATTTAATTCGATAAGGTCAATCTGTTGCAGGTTCATATTAGCTTGCTTCAGCGCTTTAGGAATGGCGGCTACCGGCCCAATTCCCATAATCCTTGGATGAACACCTGCAGAGGCGCAAGCCACTAATCTGCCAATTGGTGTCAGTCCCAGTTGCTTAACCAGTCGCTCGCTCATTACGATAACGAAAGCAGCACCGTCACTTGTTTGAGATGAGTTACCTGCTGTGACACAACCGTTGGCTGCAAATGCAGGCTTCAGCTTGGCTAATGCCTCAAGTGAGGTGTCAGTACGCGGACCTTCATCAGTATCTACAACAAAGTTTCTCTTTTGCTTTTTGCCTTTTTCATCCAAGTAAACTTCTTCGACTGTCATTGGCTGGATGCCGTTCTTAAAGAAGCCATTAGTAATAGCATTTAGTGCTTTCTTGTGAGAGTTAAAAGAGAATTCGTCCTGCTCTTCCCGGCTTACTTTATACTCTTTGGCTACAGCTTCTGCTGTAAGTCCCATACTCAGATAGTAATCAGGTTCTTCTTTTGCGATGGAGTATGCTGGAACCGTCTTCCATCCAGAGGTTGGAACGAGGCTCATACTTTCCGTCCCACCCGCAATTATGCAATCTGCCATACCCATTCGAATCTTGGCTGTGGCAATGGATATTGTTTCCAGGCCGGATGCACAATAGCGGTTTACGGTCATCCCGGGTGTGTCAAAGCCAAGGGCTCTCGCAGCAATAATGCGTCCTACCTGCAAGCCTTGTTCTGCTTCGGGAACAGCATTACCTACTATCACGTCATCAACCATGTTCTTTTCCAACTGTGGCACTGACTGTAATAGACTCTTTATCAGGTCAATTGCCAGGTCGTCGGGGCGATAAAAACGAAATCCACCACGCTTAGCCTTTCCCACGGCCGTTCTAAATCCTGCTACTATATAAGCTTCCTGCATACACAAAGATTGTAAACTAAAAGTAAGGATTTAATGTGTTAGTTGCATGAACAACTAATTTACAGAATTGTAAAAAGGCCATACTAACTTAGCAGGTCAAGATGTATAAAGTTCTAAGGAGCATCCTCTTCCTTTTCTCTCCCGAAGCCGCTCATAAGATCTCCATGAGTTTATTGAAGTTTTCTTGTTCTATTGGTTTTGCTGGCCTCTTGTCAAGGATCTTTCGGCCGCCGCAGGTACCAAGGCGACTATTTGGTTTGGCCTTTAAGAACCCGGTCGGGCTAGGCGCTGGCTTCGATAAGAATGCGGAATATCTAAGAGAACTTGAAGCATTAGGTTTTGGCTTCGTTGAGATAGGCACCGTTACTCCACGGCCGCAACCCGGCAATGACAAGCCCAGATTGTTTCGCCTGGTGGAAGACAAAGCACTGATCAACCGAATGGGATTTAATAACGAAGGAGTAAACGCTGTGGCAGATCGGCTAAAGAAATGGAAGAAGAGAAATGCAGAGGCAGAAGCCGCACAATCGAATCGAATGCTTATTGGTGGCAACATTGGTAAGAACAAGGTCACTCCAAATGAAGAGGCGTGGAAGGACTATGAGATCTGTTTCAGGGCGTTGCATCCTTATGTAGATTTCTTTATAGTGAACGTAAGCTCTCCCAATACGCCCGGATTGAGGGCTTTGCAGGAAAAGTCTTCTCTTAAAAAGATACTGACCCATTTACAGGCATTGAACGGGAGCCTGCCCACTCAGAAGCCTATCCTTCTAAAGATCGCTCCGGACCTGGAATGGGAACAGATAAATGACGTCATCGATCTCGCCAGGGAAATTAAATTGGACGGCCTTGTCGCGACCAACACGACAATAGCAAGACAAGGACTCCAGACTCCACCAGGGAAGGTCCAGGCAATGGGTGCCGGTGGTCTAAGCGGTAAACCTGTTCAACAACGTTCTACTGAAGTAGTACAATACATTCAACAAAAGACGGGCGGCAGCATCCCTGTTATTGCCAGTGGGGGAATCTTTACAGGTCGGGATGCAAGGGAAAAGTTGCAGGCAGGGGCTTCGCTTGTGGAAGTATGGACGGGCTTCATTTATGAAGGTCCGTTCATCGTGAAAAGAATTTGCAGCGAATTGGCCTAAAGCGTTTTATTTGCCGAATTATGGAGCAGTTATTTACCAGCGAAAGCCTTATCAGCTTTGTCATCCTTGTCATCCTGGAGGTAGTTCTTGGCATCGACAACGTGATCTTCGTAAGCCTTATCATCAACCGTCTGGACCCAAAGGATAAGAAAAATGCCCGCCGCGCATGGATGGTAACCGGCATTCTTGTCAGGAGCGGTTTGTTGCTAGGCTTAAGTTGGCTGCTTGCTCAAAAGGGGAAGCCCGTGTTTACTCTGTTTGAAAAAGGTTTTGACCTCGCAAGCATAGTGATGCTCGTAGGCGGCTTGTTTCTTATTTATAAATCAGTAAAAGAAATACACGAAAAGTTGGAAGGCGAAGATCCAAACGAAGATGGTTCAAAGACTACGCATCTTTCACTTGGGCGGGCGATAGTTCAAATCATGGTTATTGACGCGGTATTTTCTTTTGACAGTGTTATTACAGCCGGAGGAACAGCAAAGCACGTAGAGATCATGATCGCCGCTGTGGTGATTGCGATGATCATCATGTTCCTGTTCAGTCCAAAGATCTCGAGCTTTATACACAAGCATCCAACGTTAAAGATGCTTGCTCTTTCCTTTCTTGTAATGATCGGCCTAAGCCTGGTAATAGAAGGGTGGGATTCAGATAAAGCGGAAGAGTTGCATCTGAAGAATTACATCTACTTCGGTATGGCTTTTTCATTCGCAGTGGAGCTGCTAAATATGACTATGCGCAAGCGCAGGCAGGTAAAAACACCGGTAGAACTAAGAGAGCCGCAGTATAGAGATGGTGCCGGTGACAACAAATAAAACTACGCCAAGTATAATAACGTGGCAGCAACTATTCCAGCTGTTTCGGTTCGGAGTCTTGTTTTACCCAAGGAGACTGGAGTAAAGTCGTTTTGCAATGCCAATTCAATTTCTTCGTGTGTGAAGTCACCCTCGGGACCGATGAGGATCAGTTGAGACCTTACGTCAATTGATTGCTGGTCCTGCAGGGAGTGCCTGTTGGTTTCCTCGCAATGTGCAATGTATCTTTTGTCGAAATGTAAGTCCACTGCTTTTTTAAATGTCGTCACTTCATGTAGAACAGGTAGCCAACATTGTTGCGACTGCAGCATGGCGCTTATCAAGATGTGCTGCATACGATCATAGCGAAACTTTTCCTTTTCTGTTCTCTCGCAGTGAAGAGGAATGATTTCAGTAACTCCGATCTCCGTTGCCTTTTCGAGGAACCATTCGAAGCGAGACGCGTTTTTGATGAGCGAGATGCCAATGGCTACTTTCCTTTCATTTTCGTGGATTCTGTCCAGTGATGATAACTGGACAGAGCATCTTTTCCTGTTATCATCAACAATAGCTGCTCTTGCTTTGGTGCCCTTACCGTCGGTTAATAGAATCTCTTCACCCTTTTGCATTCGAAGAACACTAATCATGTGTTTCGACGTTTCTTCGTTCAATTCAAGCAATTTGCTGTCGAGGTCTTCAACGTAAAAGAAAGGCAGACTCATACTGCGAAGAAATAAAAAAAGCCCTGAATGAACAGAGCTTTGGTATGGAGAAGTTAGCAAGCACTAAAATGGATCTTCTTCATCGGGCAAGTCATTCATCTTACTACCGGTCTGAATGAACATCCTTGCACCACCTCCGTCTGTACCGGAAACTGGTTTGAAGTTCGATGGCATATTGAATGAGCCAAAGTCATTGCCGCCCGAGTCTTCAATAAACTTCTGGATGTGGAGTAACGCCCTTAGCTTGATGGTTTCGAGGGAACCGTTACGGTGTTTTGCGATCCTAACGTGGGTTTCACCTCGGTTATTGTCGCCCATCTCGTCTTGTGTTATATCATAATATTCCGGACGGTAGAGGAACATGACCATGTCGGCGTCCTGCTCGATGGCTCCCGATTCACGGAGGTCACTCAACTGCGGCATCTTATTACCATCTTTACGTTTTTCCACCTCACGACTTAACTGAGAAAGTGCGATGATGGGTACCTGGAGCTCCTTGGCCAGGCCTTTCAGTGACCTTGAAATGGTAGAGATCTCCTGTTCGCGGTTGGAATTCCTGTTCTCTCCCGTACCGCTCATCAACTGCAAATAGTCGATGATGATCAGGCCGATGTTGTTAGCATTTTTCAGGCGACGACATTTAGCCCTAAGCTCAAAGATGTTCAGGGCAGGGGTATCGTCGATGAAGATAGGAGCCTGCGCAAGGCGTTGAATACCCCTTGCGTACAACTGCTTCATTTCATGCTCTTCCATCTTACCCCTTGAGATCTTCTCCAACCAGATTTCGCTCTCGGCAGAGAGGATACGTTGAACCAACTGTCCCGCACTCATTTCAAGAGAGAACAGGGCAACAGGGGTAGACTTTGTAGGGTGAAGGGCCGCATTACGGGCAAGGTTCAGGGCAAAGGCCGTTTTACCAACCGCAGGACGGGCGGCGAGGATGATCAAGTCGGTGCTCTGCCATCCGTAAGTGACTTTGTCCAGGGACGGGAAGCCGCTCGGTACGCCCGTAATGTCTTCGTTCTTGTGACGCAGGTCCTCGATTCTTTGAATGGTTTTTACCAATACTGAGTCAATGGTCTCGTAATTATTACGAAGGTGGGTAGAGGTCACCTCGTAGATTTTGCTCTCTGCCTGGTCGAGGAGATCAAACACATCGGTGCTGTCCTCGTAGGCGTCAGAAATGATCTCCCCGCTTATGCGGATGAGTTCCCGCTGGATGAATTTCTGGAGAACTATACGCGAGTGTGCCTCAATATTGGCTGAGGAAACAACGGCATTAGTAAGTTTTGTAACATAATAAGGTCCACCAACGAGGTCCAGTTCCTCTTTACTGCGGAGCTCTTCAACGACCGTAAGGATGTCGATTGGCTGGCTTTTGTTGGCCAGGCTCTGCATGGTTCGGAAGATCCTTTGATGGCTATCTACATAAAAGCATTCTGGTTTTAATATTTCGATTACGGCATCGAAAGCGCCTTTTTCAAGCATGATGGCACCTAAAACAGCTTCTTCGAGTTCCTTTGCTTGCGGCGGTACCTTGCCGTAGATCATCGTACTCAGATCGGGAGAGGTTTTTCTTCGGTTTTTCTTATCTCTATTCAGGTTAGTAAGGTCCATACATAGTTATCTAATAAGGTTATACATTGATTTTTTCGATCAATGACCTATCGGGGCGTTAGTTAGTCTTAGTTTATTAATTTATGATTAAGGAATAGTATCCTAATTGTTATCCCAGTAAGTCAGTTGGCGAATATATGCGAGGATAAAACTTGCGAAACCGATTTTCGGTGGAATATTTTAATTCACTGCTAATTCTCATCGAGTTCACGAAATCCGTACGGTTATCCACAACATTAATTGATCTATGCACAAAATTGAATTTATTTTCCCATAATACAAGTCTGAATTCACATGATTAGTTCAAAAAAAAAGAGATGTTTTTATTTGGTCAATTTCCATAACCACCAATATGGGGTTACAGGGAATTTGAGGTTTGTACGATAGCCATAAAATGGCCTGTAATGCAGTAAAGCCGGGCTTTTGAAAAAGATGACCTGTTGGGATAAACGTATAAAATGCTTTATTGATGCGGCTTTTAACAGGATTGAACAGTTGTTTTCAGAAAGGTCCTTCGCTTCAAACGCTTAGTGTTTCTTGATTTCGGGCGATGGCATTAACTGCCGGGCTAAGAGAGAAGGGAACACGGACGACAGGGATGTGAGGGATTTACTATGTTAGCTCCTAACGAGTTTCTGTGTTCTTCGTTCTACATGGATTGTGGAGGGTATTGTTTGTGAGGTGGGTGTCTTTTTAGGGAAAGAAATCAGACCACGGAATAGCGAGGAGTGCCGCAGGGTCGAGGGGGGACACGGATGGCAGGGATGTGATGGATTTGCACTGATTGTTTTGAACGGGTTCGCGGATATCTTTTTGGTCCGCCTGATGCGTGTTCCAAAGCTATTTTAGGGTTAGCTTAGGTTAACCTAAGGGGTGGCCTATGGAGCGCTTAGGGCTGCCTCATGCCGGGATTATGTCTTTCTTAGGTCTTCCATATCGCAAGGTCCCTATAAAGTCCCTATAAGGTCCCTATAAGGTCTCTATAAGGTCCCTGTGAAAGTGGACGAAAATGCGAATGTAGAAATGTAAAATGCAAAATGTAAAATGCAAAAGTGATTCCGATGATAATATGACGGGGTTGGTTTCACGAGCAGGACAATTATATAAAAAAAGGCCGGTAAATTCAAGGAAGGAAGGCGTTATTTTTTGTTTTCTGCGACCAGATAAGGGGCTTAGTAAAACAATAAGATTGAATATTTAGAAGTCGAAATCTCTACGGTGCATATTCCAGCGGATACCGAAGTAGACAATCGAGGTGTTTTTGGCGGGTGAGATGGTTGTTTCAGCTTCCTTCCTAAAAACCGTGTTGAGGTCAACAAAGAAGTTTGGCTTCCACTGGTAAGAAATAAGGAAAGAGGCCAGTGCTGTTTTGCCCTTGATGGCTTCGCCGATACCAAATCCATATTCGCCCTGCCTGTAAGGAGGACTGTTAGGTAGAAATATGTTGCTGCCGAAATTCAGATTGCCGGTATCCTTACCCTGGATATAAAAGATGGCCTTACCCTGCAGGTACCACTTAGGTGCGGGTTGATATCGTACCATACCAACCAACTCCTGGATGTTAGCGCCGAGTGGGTGAGCAAGTGGTTGATTGTAATGCGTGTAATTAGCCACTGAATCGCCGTGTGAATAAGTGAAGGGACGAATACGATTCGTCTCCACTTGCAAGTCGAGGTTTTT
>DATDNL010000514.1:0-8603 GCA_036518315.1 Flavisolibacter sp.
TCCCTGTATGGCTCCCATCAAGGTTCCTCTTTCACCGGTAAGGTCACTATATACTTCCTTCTTAAAATTGGTCTCAAAAAGGTAACCGCTACCGACGGCAATACCTAAAGCTATTACTCTTTCAAAGGCACGACCTGTAGCATCCTGGAAAATAGCATAGCTGCTGTTTAAGCCACGGCCTTGCAGGAACATTCGGCGCAATGAAGTGCCTGATCCTTTTGGCGCCACCAGGATAACGTCAACGTCAGCAGGAGGAATGATCCCTGTTTGGTCATTGTAAGTGATGCCAAAGCCGTGAGAGAAATACAAAGCCTTGCCGCTGGTTAAATATTTTTTTACCGTTGGCCACAATTGAATCTGTGCCGCATCACTCAGAAGGTAACAAATAATGGTGCCTCTTTGCAATGCTTCTTCAATTTCAAATAAAGTTTCGCCGGGCACAAAGCCATCTTTTACTGCCTTGTCCCACGATTTGGAGTTTTTCCTTTGTCCGACAATTACGTTGATGCCGTTATCTTTTTGGTTCAGTGCCAGCCCCGGACCCTGTACACCATAGCCGATGACTGCTACGGTTTCATTTTTCAAAACTTCCTGGGCCTTCGATAGAGGGAACTCTTCGCGTGTCACCACGTTTTCCTCTACTCCGCCGAAATTTAATTTTGCCATTGTTGATAGGATTTAATTGTTATCGTTTTATTTAATTGTGTGTGTATTTAACCTAACTCTCGCTTAGCGCAGACAGGAGATTACATATCGAACACCTCTGCTTGCTGGCTTAGATATTCGTTTTCAACCGGCTCTTCGCCAGGTTCACGATACTCGAAATCTTTCAGCTTTTCATGGAAGCCCCGGCTCGTTTTAATAATGGCTACACGTGCACTACGAACAAATTCAATCAAACCAAAGGGTTCCAGCGCTTTTATTAAACCGTCGATCTCTTCTCTGTGACCACTTGTCTCGAAAACAGTGTAATCGTTACGGATCACGACTGCCCTGGCTCCGTACTGTCGGAGTAGACGCTCGACTTTCACTTTTTCGGCAATCACATCCGTTGGCACTTTGTACATTGCCAATTCCTGCCAAACGATTTCCTCGTTTGTATTGAAATAAGCTTTCAACACTTCGACCTGCTTCTCTATCTGGCGGCACAGCTTTTTTACCACATCTTCTGTCTCCATAATGACAATAGTGAAACGGTGAACGCTATCCACCTCCGAAGGAGACGTGTTCAAGCTTTCTATATTGATCTTCCTTCTCGAAAAAATGATTGCGATTCTGTTCAGCAAACCAATCTGGTTCTCAGTATAAACTGTTATTGTATATTCCTGCTTACCACCCGTGCCCTTAGCGGCAGAAACCGGATTTGAGCTTTCTTTTGTTATGATTGACATCGTTTGAGATTTAGAGTTATGAGCTAAAAGCTGATTGTTATTGAATCTTTCCTGGCGTAAACATTTAAACTTCGTCAGAACTTAATACAATCTCCGCAACACCCCTTCCCTGAGGCACCATTGGAAATACATTGTTCTCTTTCCCAACCATTACCTCGAGTAAAAAGCTGCCTTTGTGTTCAAGCATTCGTTTCAAGGTACCTCTTAGGTCTTCTCTTTTCGAAATTCTTTGTCCTTCTATGCCATAACCTTTTGCTACCTGTATAAAGTCCGGGCTCGTGATATTTACGAAAGAATATCTTCTATCGTGAAACAATTGCTGCCATTGGCGTACCATACCTAAGAACTGGTTGTTTAGGATAAGGATTTTTACATCAGGCTTGAACTGCATGATGGTTCCCAATTCCTGGATAGTCATTTGAAAACCACCATCACCGATAACGGCAACTACTGTCCTGTCAGGTGCACCAAACTTGGCGCCGATCGCAGCGGGTAGTGAGAAACCCATCGTTCCCAAACCACCCGAGGTGATATTACTCTTGCTTTGTTTAAACTGTGCGTATCGACAAGCCACCATTTGATGCTGTCCAACATCGGTAACAATAATGGCATCATTGTTCGTCAATTCATTCAGCACCTTTATCACTTCACCCATGGTCATGATCTCTGTCGTAGGATCCAACTCTTCCTTGATTACTTTGTCAAATTCTTTCTGCTGATATTCTTTGAACTTTTGTAGCCACTCTATATGTACTTTTTCTTCAATTAACTGTGTTAACAGGGGTAAGGTCTCTTTGCAGTCGCCCCAAACCGGAACCGTTGCCTTCACATTTTTATCAATTTCTGCCGGATCAATATCCAGGTGTATAATCTTAGCCTGCTTAGCATATTTGTCCAACCTTCCCGTAACACGGTCGTCGAAACGCATACCTACCGCTATCAAAACATCGCATTCGTTCGTTAATACATTCGGTCCGTAATTACCATGCATCCCTAGCATCCCGACTGCCAAAGGATGATCTGTTCGGATCGCACTCATTCCCATGATTGTCCATGCAGCAGGTAAACCGCCCTTCTCTATAAATCTTTGAAACTCCTTTTCTGCTTTTCCAAGAATGACACCCTGTCCAAAAATTACGAATGGTCTTTTCGCGTCATTGATAAGCTTGGCTGCATTCTCTATGTATTCTTTGCGAACTATCGGTTTCGGACGATAACTTCTTATATGATCGCATTTCGTGTAGCCTTCATAGCTGAATTGCTGGAGCTGGGCATTCTTTGTGATGTCAATCAATACGGGACCCGGCCTTCCGCTTTTGGCTATATAAAAGGCCTTAGCAAGTACCGACGGAATTTCGTTGGCGTCCGTTACCTGGTAGTTCCATTTCGTTACAGGGGTCGTTATGTTGATCACGTCTGTTTCCTGGAACGCATCTGTTCCAAGTAAGTGAGCGAATACCTGGCCTGTGATACATACAACGGGAGTTGAATCGATCATCGCATCTGCCAGGCCGGTTACGAGATTGGTTGCTCCGGGTCCACTTGTTGCAAATACGATTCCGGTTTTTCCGGAAGCCCTAGCAAAGCCCTGTGCGGCGTGTATGGCACCCTGCTCATGGCGCACAAGAATATGTTCTATCCGATCTGTATAATCGTACAAAGCATCATAAATAGGCATTATAGCACCACCCGGGTAACCAAAGACGACCTCGACGCCTTCAGCAAGAAATGCTTCCAATACTGCCTGGCTTCCGCTAATGGTTGTCGCAGGTTTTGCTTCTTCTGTAGTCGTCTCTTTTGTTAATTTGAGTGTTTCCATAATTCTTATTTTCTGATTAATGAATGGCTCTTTTTATAATTCATCTGTTACGCAACCCTGGTCGGCTGGTTTTACAGATTGTGCGTATTTAAATAAAATTCCCTTGCTCGCTTTCAATGCAGGCTGCTTCCAGTTCTTTCTTCGTACTGCAAGACTCTGCTCATCCAGCTTCACGTTGATTGTATTATTCACTGCATCAATTTCAATGATATCATCATCCTGAACCAGCGCGATCCCTCCGCCGTCATAGGCCTCAGGTGTTATATGTCCGACAACAAATCCATGTGTCCCGCCACTAAACCTGCCGTCTGTAATCAACGCGACTGACTTTCCCAGTCCGGCACCTATGATAGCTGATGTTGGCTTCAGCATTTCAGGCATTCCCGGCCCTCCTTTAGGCCCTACATATCGGATCACCACCACATCGCCCTGTTTCACCTTACCACTTTGAATGCCAGCAATTAGTTCAAACTCTCCATCAAACACTCTCGCAGGTCCTTCAAAACGCTCACCTTCCTTTCCACTGATCTTTGCAACGCTGCCTTTTTCAGCAAGATTGCCGTAAAGGATCTGCAGGTGGCCGGTAGGCTTGATGGGGTTTGTAATAGGTTGAATGATTTTCTGGGTTTCAAAACTGAGGTCAGCAACGGCTGCCAGGTTCTCTGCCAGGCTCTTTCCGGTCACTGTCAGGCAATCGCCGTGAAGAAGACCCTGCTGCAATAGATATTTCATCACTGAAGGAATGCCGCCATGTTGGTGAAGATCCTGCATCAGATATTTCCCGCTCGGCTTGAAGTCCGCCAATACAGGTATTTTATCACTTATCTTTTGAAAATCGTCCTGTGTCAGTTCCAAATCGACACTTTTTGCCATCGCAATCAAATGTAACACAGCGTTGGTCGAACCTCCCAATACCATTATAACAGTTATGGCATTTTCAAATGCCTTGCGAGTCATAATATCCTTTGGCTTGATATCTCTTTCAAGAAGAACTTTGATGGCCTTTCCTGCTTCAAGACATTCCTTCTTCTTCTCATCACTGATGGCAGGGTTCGACGAAGAGTAGGGGAGACTCATTCCTAACGCTTCAATAGCGGCAGCCATGGTATTGGCAGTATACATGCCACCACATGCACCTGCGCCCGGGCACGATGCTTTTACAACACATCGGAAGTCCTCTTCCGTGATCTTGCCGGCGATCTTTTGTCCTAAAGCCTCAAATGCTGAGACTATATTCAGGTCCTGCCCATTGTAATGCCCGGGTGCAATCGTTCCCCCATATACCATTATTGACGGGCGATTTAATCTACCCATGGCAATAATAGAACCGGGCATATTTTTATCACAACCCGGCAGGGCTATTACTGCGTCATAATACTGTGCACCGCAAACCGCTTCAATGGAATCTGCAATGATATCCCTGCTGACGAGCGAGTAACGCATGCCGTCTGTTCCATTCGCCATTCCGTCACTGACACCAATCGTATTGAAAATAAGGCCGACCAGGTCGTTGTCCCAAACACCCTGCTTAATCACTTTCGCCAGGTCATTCAAGTGCATGTTGCAGGTGTTACCATCGTAACCCATACTAACAACGCCCACTTGTGCTTTTTTTAAATCATCATCTGTTAATCCAATGCCGTAGAGCATCGCTTGCGCAGCAGGCTGTGTTTCATCCTGCGTTAAAACCTTGCTGTATTTGTTTAATTCACTCATGCTATCTGTTCTGAGGGTATAAGTTTTTTTTCGAGTACTAAATTTTTATAGGCTTCCTGTATGACGGCACCCAGGGTTTCACTCCACCTCTTTGGGAATTTCTTGTCGTCAAGCGATTCAATGCCGATAACCTCTGCCGCTGTTCCACAATAGAAAGCACTGTCAGCATCGTATACTTCATCAAGGGTGATCTGCTTTTCAACCACTTCAATCTCCAACGACTTGCAGATTTCAAGAACAGTTGCCCTTGTAATTCCCGGAAGTATGCTTCCTGGTTGAGGGGTATAGAGCACGTCATCTTTTTCATAGAAGAAGTTGGCGCCAGGTCCTTCTGCCACAAAATCACTCATGTCCAATAGCAACGCTTCGTCATAACCCATGTCCTTTGCTTCTTTCGTGGCGAGAATGGAGTTCACATAATGTCCCGAAACTTTTGCTTCGACAATAAAGCTGGCGGCATTTATTCTTTTATAGGATGACGTCTTCAAACGAAGCAGCTTTTCGCCAAGCAATGCTCCCCATGCCCATGCGGCGATCATTATTTGCGATGATGTAGCCCCGGTCAATGACATGTTGGGCGGGCAAGTTATGATTGGCCGCAGGTATGCATCCTTGAGATCGTTTCTTCTTAATACTTCATAGCAGGTTTCAATCAGTTCCTTATTGCTGTATGGATAAGGAATGCCGATGGCTTTCGCCGAAAACCGGAGCCTCTGGAAATGCTCGTCCGCTTTGAAGATCTTCACTCCGGCAGCCGTCTGGTATGATCGGATCCCTTCAAACACAGCATAACCATAATGTAACGAGGTGTCATAGACGTTGCCCCGTGCATCAACTGCCTTTACAAATTCACCATTGTGATAAATGATTGTGTGTTCGTTGTAATACATACTGTCCTAATGTTTGCAATAAAAAACCCGCCTTTTTTGGAGGCGGGTTCTATTGTGATTTGAATTGATCTTAACAAATTCCACCTCCATGCAGTGCAGGAATAATAATGACAACGACCACAATAATTCGTGTGATCAGAACAGCCAGTATATTATTTTTTGCATTCAGCATAAAGGAGTGCTTTCAGTTCAAATATACCCACCTTTTCAAAAACAAAGAACTTTTTGTTGGTAGCGCAAAGAAAAAAGTTTTGTGAACCAGTCTCTTTTTGCGCTCCAAATTTTTATTCAATAGCAAGCAAACATTATTAGTATAGACGGCTAAATCAACGTTGATTTTCTCAGTTCGATATTGGCCTGGTTAATATCATTCGGCAACCTTCCGGCAACATAATCGCTCACCAGGTCACCAACTGTCGACGTGAAATAGTAATTAATAGGATCTATATCTTTTGTAACAAATTTTGAATCAAGCGCCCAGGCGACGGCTTCTCGAACCAGGGCCGCTTCCGCATGCATGTTCAAATGATCGAGCAATAGCGCTGCGGACAAAATAGAACCAGTTGGGTTGGCAATATCCTTCCCGGCAGCCTGGGGGTAGGAGCCGTGAATGGGCTCAAACAACGCAGTATTCTCGCCGACTGAAGCTGACGGAAGCATTCCCAACGATCCACTGATCACACTGGCCTCATCGCTAATGATGTCGCCAAACATATTTTCAGTAAGGATCACATCAAATTGCTTCGGATTGACTATGATCTGCATGGCTGCATTGTCGACGAACATATAATCTACAGTAACATCATTGTAGTTCTTCGCAATTTCTTGAACCACTTTTCTCCATAGCCTGGATGTTTCAAGAACGTTCGCCTTATCTACAAGTGTCAATTTCTTTTTCCTTTGTTGCGCAGCCTTAAACGCCAGGTGCGCAATCCGCTCAATCTCCGTCTTGTTATAAATACAAAGGTCTGAGGCTTCTGTTCCTTCGGCGTTCAGTTCCTTCTTGCCAAAATAGATTCCACCTGTCAGCTCGCGATAAACAACAAAGTCTACACCCTCTAATTGTTTCGGCTTCAGGGGGGATAAATGATTCAGCGAAGGGAAAGTGGTAACCGGGCGGATATTGGCAAACAGGCCTAATGATTTTCTCAACTTAAGCAAGCCTTGTTCAGGTCTCACCCTGGCAGTGGGGTCATTGTCGTATTTAGGATGACCGATAGCACCAAACAATATGGCATCGCTGTTGATGCAGTTTTCCAATGTTTCATCGGGTAAAGGGTTCCCAGTCTTATCAATGGCATCGGCACCCATCAAACTATAAGTGTAGTAAAACTCATGGCCAAACTTCTCACCAACCGCGTTCAATGCCTTGATCGATTGTTTTGTTACTTCCGGACCAATTCCATCTCCTAATATGACTGCAATATTCTTCTGCATGTTTACGCTGTGTGTTTTTCAAATGCTTCAATATCCTCTTTAATGCTTAGCAGGAAATCAATATCGTCGTAGCCATTTAGCGTCTTACCCATCATCTATGCTACTGCTGTTACTGGTTGATGTTGATTCGCAATTTGTCTAAGATCCTCTTCCATTACTTCTTTCTTGGAATCGGCAACTTTCAAAAACTTTTGGTATAACACGTCGATATCATTACGGTTGAACTGGTAGCCCAGTTTCTGTAAACGGTAGGCCAGCGCATGTCTTCCACTTCTGGCCGTCAACACGATCTTGCTTGACTCCGCACCGACTTCCTCGGGATTGATGATCTCGTAGGTCAAAGCATCTTTTAAAAATCCATCCTGGTGGATACCAGATGAGTGAGAGAAAGCATTCGCTCCAACAATCGCCTTGTTGGGTTGAACCGGCATGCGCATCGTTTCCGACACGAGCCGGCTCAACGGGTTTAATTTTCTCGTTTTTATGTGTGTGTGTAACCCAAGGTGCTTGTGTTGTTGTAATACCATCACGACTTCTTCCAGCGATGTGTTTCCCGCTCTCTCTCCAAGTCCATTGATAGTACATTCTATCTGTCTCGCTCCGGCCATTACGCCCGAAATAGAATTGGCCGTAGCCAGGCCAAGGTCATTGTGGCAATGGCAGGAAATAACGGCCTTGTCAATGTTCGATACATTGTTCCTCAGAAACGCAATCTTTTCTGCATATTGTTGCGGAAGGCAATATCCCGTCGTATCCGGTATATTAACCGTGGTAGCGCCGGCACCAATCACTGCTTCAATCACCCTTGCCAGGTATTCATTTTCCGTTCTGCCCGCATCCTCTGCATAAAATTCTACGTCGTCTGTAAAGTTGCGTGCCCACTTTACGCACTGGACCGCCCTTTCCAATATTTCTTCCCGCGTAGAATTGAACTTACTCTTGATGTGATAATCCGATGTGCCGATACCCGTGTGTATTCGTGGACGCCTGGCATATTTCAACGCCTGTGCAGCCACTTCTATATCTTTTTGAACCGCCCGGCTCAAGCCGCAAACTGTAGCGTGTTTGATGGTCTTGGCAATCTTTTCTACCGATTCAAAATCGCCTGGGCTGGAGATTGGAAAGCCAGCCTCAATAATATCAACTCCCAAATCCTCCAGCTCAACGGCGAGCTCCAACTTTTCCTCTGTGTTTAATTTACAGCCTGGAACCTGCTCGCCGTCGCGGAGCGTAGTGTCAAAAATGAAAACTCTGTTGTTTGACATAAATGCGTGTGTTTGAAGGGATAGTCTTCGAAGCTACTTGAAGCTTAATTGGTTAGGAAAACAAATTATAGGTATTTTGCGCTAG
>DATDNL010000515.1:0-3434 GCA_036518315.1 Flavisolibacter sp.
CGTTGTCTATTGATGAGGCAACAAAATCAAACTTGCGCCTGTGCTCTTCTGCAAATTGGTTGTTGCTCTCCTGTATCTTGTATTTTTCGATCAACATACCGCAATCATTTATGGTAAATAGAAGACTTCTTTCAAAGGTACACTAACAGGCGAATGGTCTGGATTAGACTCCATAATATCGGCCATATACTTCCACCATCGTTGCATCACTTCGTGATGTGGCAGATCGTCCATATTGGCGGGGTCGTCGATATTTAGAAACCCGAACAAACTATTCGATTCTTCGTCGAGAAAGATTGAATACTCACTGATACCTGATTGTTTCAGGAGTACTTGTAGTTCGGGCCATATCTCATCGTGACGCTTTTTGTATTCTGCCTCCATACCGGGAAACAGCTTCATCTTAAATCCAAATCGAGCCATATTAGTTCTTGGTTGACCATTGCTGGTTTAGTTTAGCTGTTTTGAGGAATATTAAAGTGACTTCTTTAAGCTCTCTGCCACAAACCTCAACTCCAAGCCGCAAACTTTTTTATCGTACAAACGCAGTCGCTACTCCGCCATCTACATTAAGAACGTTCCCTGTCGACTTGCTCAACAAGCCTCCGACAAAAGCAAAACAAGCGTTGGCAATGTCTTCAGGATAAATGATTTCATTCAATAACGTACGCTTCGCATAATAGGCCGGCAAATCTTCTATTTTAACTCCATAGGCTTTTGCTCTTCCTTCCGCCCAACCACCATTCCAGATATTACTACCCGCAATCACAGCGTCAGGGTTTACAACATTGACTCGTATCTTATCTGCACCTAGTTCAGCCGCATTCAGCCTCGAAAGATGCAGTTGCGCAGCCTTTGCTGAACCGTAACCTGCATTATTTGGCCCACTCACAACGGCATTCTTGCTGACGATATTCAATACATCACCGCCAAATCCCTGTTTGCGCATGATTTCGACACCTTTTTGGGTAATCAAAAATTGTCCTTTCACCAATACATCATATAGTAAGTCCCAATCACCTTCCGTGTGATCTTCGATCGATTTTGAGATAGAAAGACCTGCATTGTTTACCACGATATCGACGCCGCCAAATGCAAGGACTGCATCATTGAAAGCTTGTTGGATGCTACCTGGTTTTGTGACATCCAAAACAGTTCCCACAAATACGTCCCTGCCAAACTGCTTTTTAAACTCAACCTTGGCTTCTTCAAGACGTTCTTCATTCATGTCATTTATTACCACACACGCACCTTCCTGCGCAAACTTTTTAGCGATTGCCTTTCCAATACCTCCTGCGCTTCCTGTAATTAAGGCAATACGACCACTCAATGGTTTCGGCTTTGGCAAACGTTGAAGTTTCGCTTCTTCCAGCAACCAGTATTCTATATCAAATGCTTCCTGCCGAGGCAGTGAGGTATATTCAGAAATCGCTTCTGCTCCACGCATCACGTTGATCGCATTAATATAAAATTCAGACGCAATCCTTGCTGTGGCCTTATCTTTCGCAAAAGAGAACATGCCAACTCCCGGGTATAAAATGATCACCGGGTTGGGATCACGCATTCCGGGACTATTGTCGTGTTTACACTTGTCATAATAGTCTGCATACATCTTCCGATACGCCTCGAACTCCGGCTGCAGTTTCTCCTTTAATGATTTGACGTCAGTTAAATCTTCATCGACCTTCAATTGTAAAACCAAAGGAGAAATCTTCGTCCGCAAAAAGTGATCAGGGCAAGATGTGCCCATAGGTGCCAACTTATCAATATCCTTTGAATTTACAAACTCCAGTACACGATCGTCATCGGTAAAATGACCAATCATCTTTGTATGTGACGAACAAAGACCACGCAGTACAGGAGCCAGGGCTACTGCCTGTGAGAAACGGCCATCTTTCGACAAAGATTGGACCCTGGCCCCTCCAAAAACTGCGGATTGCTTGTATAAGAAAGAATCTATGTATTCAGCACATTGCTCGATTACCTCGAGCGAATTCATATAACATTCGTACGCCGTATCACCCCACGTAAATAAACCATGAGAACCCAGCATGATACCTCGAATACCAGGGTTGGCATCAAGACACTCTTTGAGCTTTAGTCCAAGATCAAACCCGGGACGCTGCCATTCAACCCATCCTATTGTTCCTTTGAACAATTCCTCGGTGATTTTCCTGCCATCTTTCGCCGCCGCAATAGCAATAGCAGCATCAGGATGCAGATGATCGATATGTTTGAAAGGCAAAAATCCGTGCAGTGGTGTGTCGATCGACGGCGCCTTCGAATTAAGGTCAAAGATGCAGTGGTTGAACAACTCCACCATTTCATCTTCATATTTAATACCGCGGTACACATTTTTTAAGCTACGTAGACGATCCACATAAAGAGCAGCTAGACCACTCTTTGATAAGGTCCCGAGGTCTCCACCGGAACCCTTCACCCACATCACTTCCGTGTCCTTCCCTGTCAACGGATCTTTCTCAATGGTTTTGCAGGACGTGTTCCCTCCGCCATAATTCGTCAGGCGCAGATCAGCGCCTAATAAGTTCGACCTATAAATTAAAAGACCTACTTCATCACCAGCGAGAGCAGCAGCCTTAGCTTCATCCCACAAATAACTAACATGTTTAAATGTTGCTGTTACAGACATATTTCTAATTTACAATTCGGCAATGTATCATTGCTTTCACTGCCGTTACACTTAATATTTTTATCAACGAGCCTTACCTTTAACCAGGTAACTGAATTTCATTTTGAAGAACGATCCTTCCTCTAACCAGCTAATTCTGTGACCTATTCCCTCATACTCACATTGTCACATTCTTACATGCCCCATCTCCTAATCGGCTAATCTTCACATTAGCTAATCAATTGCCCCATCGTCACATCCTCACATCGTCACATTGGCACATTGACTACGGCTTTAAATAATTCCCATATCCAACAATCAACACCGCCAATATTATTGTGGCAACACCAGCAAACAATATGTTTTTGGTTCTCGATGAAACTCCCTTCCACTCTTTCGAAATCAGTCCCCACATATTCGCGACAAGGATGATAAACGACATATGTAATATCCACGACGAGGCACCGTTGCCCAACCTGCTCTCTCCCATACCGTAAAAAAAGAATTGCAGGAACCAGGTAGTACCCGCAAGTGCACTTAACAAATAGTTACTCCACAAAGGAGTCTTTTTATTTGTATAATCTCCGAACGTTTTGTTTCGGGCATTGAGGATCATGCACCAGATTAAATTCGTTGTCAGCCCGCCCCATAGCAATACGACGTAGATTACGTTGTTCCGGAAAAGAAACTCTCCCTGCGCAGGATGGGCATCCACCCAAATCTTGTTCGCTACATCAGCCATTGACTTCCCCGCTTCAAGGCCAAAATTAAAACATGCGCTAAGGACACCTGATATAATCGCTAC
>DATDNL010000516.1:0-2928 GCA_036518315.1 Flavisolibacter sp.
CTTCTTTGTTATGGACCTTCCAAATCTGTCGGTTGCGCCAAGAGGCTATTTTGTTGGTTCCTCTGCTATTCCTTTTAATTACCAGGGCGTCACCAACAGCTCGATGTCAAACTTTAGCTGGAATGACCTTGCTTTTATGGCGGCCAACAATGGTTATTTAAGACAGTGGCAACTTAGCAACACAGTGCCCGTCGGTGTTGACGGAAATGCCAACTATGACATGGTACCGGTTCCACCAAATTTCAATGACATCTTTCAAAAAGTCGGAGGAACGGGTGCTACTTACAATGTATTTGTATACAACAATGGTATTTTGAAGGACGTATTTTTAGGTGGGACAGGTGGCGCTTCTTTTGTACCAAATTATATTGTTGGTCTCCCCAAACTACATGTGGACATGACCGGCAGTTCTCCCGACTTCGATATCGACTTCTCAACATACGGATCTGTTCAGCCCGAGTATGTGATCCAGGACATCGGTTCCGATAACGGGTATATCCGGTTGGTCGATGGCTATTGCGGCACCTGGACGAAGTCAAGTTCACAGGTAACCCATACTCCCGGCGTCACCAATGGAGGTGATCCAACTACTATCACACCGACAGTCAGTGTTTCCAGTGTCGTTGTTCGCGGCACCGCAAGTGCCGGTTCAGTTGTCAACTATGATGTGGTGAGCGCCTCTGCCCTCAACTTCCCCGTCACCCTAAGGGTCTTCGTTGACAATGGTACCGTCCCGGGACAATTAGATGCAGGCGACACCTATGTGGAGTCTAAAGTGGAAAACGTCGTAACAGACGGCCCATTCTCTACCACCTTCTTCCCCTACACAGCCAATGTCCTTATTCAAACTCTTACAAGTGCAGGTTGCATCGATGCCCTCCGGTTCATACCAAACGTTGGAGTATTACCTGTTCGTTTTACAGGCTTCCAGGCCACTCCCAATTCCGGAGACCAAACAATTTTAAAATGGTATGTAGCCGATAATGAAACCGGTAAGCAATTCGAAGTCGAAAAAAGCACAGATGGTCAAAACTATACCTCTGTCGCAGTGGTGTTGTCAACACAGAAATCCGGCAGCGAAGAATATGACTTCAGGGCCACCACCTCCAATACCAAAACTTTCTACCGTATAAAGCTGGTTGACAAAAACAATAAAATATCCTATTCAAATACCCTGGCCGTTGGTAACTCTATAAAAACATCTGGCAACCTTTCGCTGAATCAAAATCCTGTGGATTCCTACCTGGTATTCGGTTTCAAATCCTCTGAAAGTTCCGCAGCAACAATCAATATCTATAATGCATCAGGTGCTCTGGTGTATAGTCAGAAAACCAATCTTACTAAAGACGCAAATACCGTAGCTGTCAATTTAGATGGTAAAGTCTTCACAGGCTTGTATGTACTCGAGGTGAAGACTCCGTTCGATCATAACTCCGTGAAATTTATTAAACGTTAGAAAAAGTCTTTAGTACGGATTATGTTTACGAAGGCCCCTTTCTAGGGGCTTTCCTATTTTATATCTGCTGTCTTCCCGTCTCTCCGTCTTTCCGATTTTCCGACGATACGTTATCTTGCCAACACGCATATTATATTTGAATCCATTCCGAAAAACAATCTGCTGTGCCGCGATCAACCTACCGTGTCTATGTAGTCGAACTTTCCAAACGGGTGTTCACCGAAGACGCCCGCTTTCGCGCTGCCAATCCACAATTTAATGGGGTGTTGGAGTGCCTTTATGTCGGCATGACCAGCAAGACACCACAAGAACGGTTTAAGCAACATAAGACCGGTTATATAAGCAAGAAGGGTCACAAGATCTCCTCGAACATTGTTCAGAAGTACGGCAGTTACCTGAGGCCAAGTCTTTATGACCATATCAACCTTAAGCCTATGAACCGGGAAGAGGCCTTGCGAATGGAAGAAAAACTTGCCTGGGACCTGCGAAGAAAGGGCTATGCCGTCTGGTTCAATTGAAACAAAACCTCCCGGGCCTCCGGCTGGATCCCTCAATTAGCATTATGCAACAGGCTATTAATTAAGCTCAAAGAGTTGTTCCCCTGGGAAAGAGAGAAGCTTCTCAATCCAGTCGTCGCTGCTATCCTCAAGCGTTCTCACGATGTTGATGGCAGCCACCACCTTACCTCCGCTATCTTTTACAGGCAATAGAATCTGCGAATAGTGAGCGTTCTTCCTCTCGTATTTGTTTTTCGCCACGAAGACAGTTTTGCCGGAAAGCGCCGTATCCAGGTGTCTCATACTTGGATTTTTTCGGGTAGCCGGAATCAGTTCTTCAAGTATTTGGCCCAACGCACGTTCGTCACTAATGCCAAAATACTCTTCGCACTTTTTGTTCCAGAACAGAACACGGTGTTCATTATCCAAAGCATTGATAAGAAGTTCGGGATGAAAAATTACTTCTTCCTCACTGAGCATGAGAATTTGGGCTATTGCAGATACCATGTTGTTAAGTTGATAGTCCTGGTATGGATAAGGCGTGTTGAGAAATCCGGCTATTTCGAAGGGTCCAGTTTGGCGGCTAATATAGGTTGAGTTATCCATTCTTTGTGTGATATATCAAAGGAACTATTCAAATTTTTAGGCATAATTAACGTTATCTAAAGGATAACCTTTACCGCTTTGTTGCTCACGTCTTTAGATGGCCGCTTCCGATCTATAGCTAAGTGTACATTTTGAAGAATACTGTAATGTATTTGCCGGTTCTCCACCCCCCGATTTTTCAGTCAGGGGGCGACCTGTAGAACGGTTAAATAATGTGCACACAGAGTCAGCGCGTAATCTGGATTTCAACCTTTTGCGCCTGGCACCAAAGCCCAAGCATTGGCCTGGCCGTCATTCAAAGCTGGACACCCTAAGTTTCATTCCATCATGGACGAACGCACTCCCCTTTTCCTTTAGCGTTTGCTTTTG
>DATDNL010000517.1:0-2515 GCA_036518315.1 Flavisolibacter sp.
TATTTGGTTATAGCTGTTCTTTTTGAGATAGAACAAAATTACACATTGCCTTTGCTCTTCGCTGAGTTCCCGGATGGCTTCCTCCAGGAGGTCATATGTTTTTTCATTGGCAATCAGCTCCTGTTTGTCGGTATCGTCACCGGCAGCCAGGGAATCATCGAGTACTTTGGCTCCTTTCGTACCGCGGTCTCTGAGGCGCATCAGGCAGTGATTCTTTGCCACCATGTAGAGCCAGGATTTGAAGAAGTCTATTTTGTATTTGCTAACCTCGGTGAGCACCTTAAGAAAAATCTGTTGAACACAGTCTCTTGCTTCATTCTCATCCTTCAGATACTTCATGCAGACACCCAGCAGCAATAGGGTGTAGCGTTCCAGCAAAATACCGATCCATTCCTGGTTCTTATCGGTATAAAACAGGTTGAGCAGCTCAGCATCGGTAATATGGTCGTAGCGGTCGGCCTTCATCCATAAGGTGAGTGGTGAATGGTGAATTGTCAAACTCCGCCGTTCCAGGTGGCAAATGCACCCGATCAATCTATAAGCGGAAGTCCGATTTCATTCACAATTGCCCATTGACTATTCCCTAATATGATTCAAACGTTGCAAATTTGCATAAACCATTGAGAAAAAAAGCTGATGAATACCGTAATTAATCTCCTTTCCGTCATACCGGTGCGGAGAGAGCCCGCACATAGAAGTGAATTGGTTAGCCAGTTACTATTTGCAGAGTACGCAGAAGCGCTTGAAGAGGAAAAAGACTTCGTGCGTGTCAGGTGTTTATTCGATGACTATGAAGGCTGGGTGCAGGCAAGCCAATTGACATCGGTCGCTGATGTTCTTTCGACTGACACCTATGTCGGCGACTGGTGCCAGGAAGTTTCAGTTGGCGCTAAGATCGTAAGGGCCCCTCTTTGCGCCCCCATTTACCAGCCAGAAGAGCAGGCCATTGTTGTGGGTAACCGGGAAATCTGTTACCTCGGACGAAACGAAACAAATTACTGGGAGACTCCTCACAAGATATTCAAGAAGGAAAACCTTAAGCTGGTCTATCAGAAATTCATGAATACACCTTATTTGTGGGGAGGTAAATCCGTCTTCGGTATTGATTGCAGTGGTTTTGCGCAACAAGTATTTAAAATGTTTGGCATAAGGCTTCTGAGAGATGCTTATTTGCAGGCAGAGCAGGGAACAGTTGTGGAGAACATTGAAGAAGCCAAACTAGGAGATCTTGCTTTCTTTCAAAATGGGAACGGGAAAGTGACACATGTGGGAATCGTTTTGGATAACTACAAAATTGTCCATGCATCCGGAAATGTGCGGATAGATACAATTGACAAGGACGGAATCACAAATGTGGAAACGGGAAAAAGAACACACCAGTTACATTCAATAAAAAGAATCGTTTAGTGTCTACCAAGTCCTGATCCATTTGATCAAAAGGCTGTCCCAGCCCATCATCTTGATAGCTGAGTAAAAGAGAATAACTGCAAAGATTCGTTTTACCGTTGCTTCAGGAAGCGCCAGCGCCCACTTGCTTCCGAGCCAACCGCCGACAATAAATGCGACGGCCATTATGCAAACGACCATGATGTCAATATGGCCCTGTTTATAATAATTTAATACTGCTAATATTCCCACCGGCAATAGCAATAATCCGAGCGATGTACCCTGTGCCTGTTGTTGGTTAAAGTTCAGAAAGAAAACAAGAGCAGGAACCACGATGATTCCACCTCCCACCCCAACCAGGCCGCTCAAAATTCCTGCAGCCAATCCAATGATAACCAGTAATACAATTATTTGGGCCGTCATTTTGTAAGGTTTGTTTTTGATCCGCATGTCAGGCGAATTTTTGTTTATACAGGTCTATCGACTCTTTGATGATACGATACGCCACATCCTTATCCTGGAAGTCTTCGATGACCACTTCCTTGTTCTCCAGCACTTTGTACTGCTCGAAATAATTTCGCAAGACGCTTATGAAGTGTTTGGGCAGATCGTCAATCGTAGTAATGTGATTTACCGAGGGGTCGTCAGTTGCAACGGCAATGATCTTGTCATCTTCTTCGCCCGAATCGATCATCTGCATATTTCCAATAACCGTAGCTCGAACGAGGCAAAGTGCCTGGATGGACTGGGAGCAAAGGACCAGGATGTCGAGTGGGTCGCCGTCAAGTCCCAGGGTTTGAGGAATGAACCCGTAATTAACAGGGTAGTGGAACGATGAGTACACCACGCGGTCCATCTTGAGTAATCCTGTCTTTTTATCAACCTCGTACTTCGTTCTTGAACCTTCCGGTATCTCGATGATCGCATTCACGATATCTGGAACGTCTTCGCCATAACTGGCTCCATGCCATGGGTGTAATGTCCTGTTCATAATTATTTTTTCGATTTGTAGTAAATCACATCAACATTTTCAATAGTAATCAACCCGCCCTTTCCACATTGCTCAAATAGCTCATTGACCAGGGGAAGAAAGCCTTCGATCTTTTCCACGGTATCAACAATTTCAATA
>DATDNL010000518.1:0-2101 GCA_036518315.1 Flavisolibacter sp.
TATTTGGTTATAGCTGTTCTTTTTGAGATAGAACAAAATTACACATTGCCTTTGCTCTTCGCTGAGTTCCCGGATGGCTTCCTCCAGGAGGTCATATGTTTTTTCATTGGCAATCAGCTCCTGTTTGTCGGTATCGTCACCAGCAGCGAGGGAATCATTGAGTTCTTTAGCTCCTTTTGTACCGCGGTCTCTGAGGCGCATCAGGCAGTGATTCTTTGCCACCATGTAGAGCCAGGATTTGAAGAAGTCGATTTTGTATTTGCTAACCTCGGTGAGGACCTTAAGAAAGATCTGTTGAACACAATCTCTTGCTTCATTCTCATCCTTCAAATACTTCATGCAGACACCGAGCAGCAATAGGGTGTAGCGTTCCAGCAAAATACCGATCCATTCCTGGTTCTTATCGGTATAAAACAGGTTGAGCAGCTCTGCATCGGTAATATGGTCATAGCGGTTGGCCTTCATCCATAAGGTGAGTGGTGAATGGTGAACTGCGAGAGGCGCCCTTTTATGTACCAACTAAATCTAATCAATCTGCCGGCTAAAGTCGGGGCAATCCACAATTGACCATTCACAATTCCCTAATATGATTCAAACGTTGCAAATTTGCATAAACCATCGAGAAAATAAGCTGATGAATACCGTAATTAATCTTCTTTCCGTCATACCGGTGCGGCGGGAGCCTGCACATAGAAGCGAATTGGTTAGCCAATTGCTGTTTGGTGAGTACGCAGAAGTGTTGGAAGAGCAAGCAGATTTTGTTAAGGTCAGGTGTTTATACGACGATTATGAAGGGTGGGTGCAGGCAAGCCAATTGACTATTGTCGACGATGTTCTCAGGACCGACACCTATGTCTGCGACTGGTGCCAGGAAGTTTCCGTTGCCGGCAAGACTGTCAGGGTTCCCCTGTGCACCCCGATATACCAGCCGGAAGAACAAGCCATTTTGATTGGTAATCGTGAGATCCGGTATTTGGGACGGAATGAAACCAATTACTGGGAAATTGTTCATAAGAAATTCAACAAGGAGAACCTCCAGTTGATCTATAAAAAGTTCATGAATACGCCTTACTTATGGGGCGGTAAATCCGTGTTCGGAATTGACTGCAGCGGCTTTGCGCAACAGGTTTATAAGATGTTTGGTATAAAGCTCCTAAGAGATGCGTATTTACAAGCGGAGCAAGGAACAGCTGTGGACACTCTCGATGAATCAAAATTTGGAGACCTTGCCTTCTTTCAAAACGAGAATGGTAAAGTGACACATGTTGGGATCTTAATTGAGGGTGATAAGATTGTTCACGCCTCCGGCAATGTGCGGATAGATACTGTTGATGCCGATGGAATCATGAATGTAGATACGGGCAAGAGAACACACCGGTTACATTCAGTAAGAAGAGTGTTGTAGATGTAGCTCCAGTGTGACTACTATAACCGCTTTGTCGTCACTTATTCTTTTCCAGGTAATATTAGCAATCGGCGTTCGATACAAAGGAGAATAATAAGTGAAACTTTCAGCAGTAAGTTCTTTCTTCACTTTCGTCTTCCCATAATTGGAGTGCCAGGCAGACGACTCCATTTCTTTGTTCACACTATAGAATTTTGGGCGAATATTCTTGATCTGCGTCTCCCCGACGGCGATGCCTTCCGTCTGTAGGTAAAAGACAGTGTCTATGGCAGCTTTCGTTTTGCTGTCAAAGCGCCTTATTTCCGCAATTATCAGTCTTACGGAATCTAGAGCAATAGTGAACGGATTGAAGGTCTTATGATATGCCCTCACGTAAAAAGCAGAAGAGTCGGAATGCGCAATGGTAGTGTCAATAGCAAGTTCCGGGTTATTGTATACTTTGTAAATGATGGAATCGAACGGCGACTGTAAGTCAACACCCAGGTATTTCCTCGAGATGGTGTTCAGTTTCCGGAACTGACCCGTTGTATCGCTAATCGTGATGGTTTGTCCATAAAGCCCGCTGTAAACAACAAGTAAGAAGAAAACGAAACACCTCCTCTTAAAACGCATTCCTTATCCATTTTATCAATAGAGTATCCCAGCCCATCATCTTGATAGCTGAGTAAAAGAGAATAACTGCAAAGATTCGTTTTA
>DATDNL010000519.1:0-4101 GCA_036518315.1 Flavisolibacter sp.
GTATTTTGCCAAACCGATAGTTTGTAATCAAATCCAATGGTGACATACACAACCTCGCTCCCCTCAACTGCTTTACTCACTTCACTGAAGTTTCTTACGTCAAGCGGAAACAATTCGTCCTGTTCGTTGATCTTTTTAGGATTACGACTTACCAGCCTTATGTCAGTGGTATATTTTCTCAACTCCTTAGCCAATGGTATTCCAATGGTACCGCCCGAGCCAATGATGGTTTGCATAAATGATTCTTTTACAGCCGTTAGTTATTGTTCGTCAGTTTAAAATTAGCAACAAAAGCCTTTGTGAAGCAATCAGCATTGAAGGGTATAAAAAAAGCCGGCATTTCTGCCGGCTTTCAATTAATACTTGATCTGCTAATTGAAGATATAGCGAACTCCAATTTGCACCTGGTATCTTGAATTTTGGCTCGTACTGTTTTGGAAGCTCGACGTCAATGGAATTTGATTCGTAGCATCCAGGTACGGGAAGCTGTACACAGGTTTACCGGCGTTAGCTCCAGTTGTTTCTACTCGCTTAAAGTTCAAAAGCGCCGTCCTGTTTGGGATCTTGTAAATACCCCAGTTTCTGTTCAGCAGGTTCCCGAAGTTGAACACATCAGCGGTAAAGCGAATGGTATTCGTCTTTCTCCCAGTCTTCACCATGAAGTCCTGCGTAAAGTTTAGGTCAAGTCGCTTGTAGAAAGGCAACAATAAACCGTTCCTCTCTGCATACTGGCCTCTTCTCTTGCTTAAATAAGGGTCCTGGTTAATGTAGCTATTCAATTGACCCCAAATAACCGCTGCTGTTCTTGTATCGGAACTATTCACACCTTCAAGTACGATGTCGTTCTGATCTTTTGGAATGTAGATCAAGTCGTTCGTGGTTAAACCGTCATTGTTTACATCACCGCTATAGAGATAGGTAGCAGTTCCGCCATTAGCTGCCTCGAACGTGAAGCCCAATGAGCTGGCAAAATACTTTGCATACTCTTTACGATAAAAAGCAGCAGCGATCACACGGTGTGGCTGGTAAAAATTCGAATAAGACGTCACGTCCGCATTTGGATCGCCGGAAACCGACCGGTCTCTCCACATCGATTGAGCAATAGAACCACCATCATTCACCGAACGGCTGTCACCGTAGCTGTAGGCAAGCATCATGTACAGGTTTCTCACATTGCGCTGCAATTGAAGTGTAAGATTATACGTATAACCTTTATTAGTATTAGTCATCAGGATAGCATCCGTAATATCAGGATTGCTCACTGTGGCACCCCCTGCTCCGCTATAGATTTTGGTCGAAGAATAACGCAACCTGTTATCAGAACCCACGAGTGGCGTACCGGTCGTAGGCAGGTTCACGTTCTGAAGATATACGCCGTTCACATCTTTAGAGAAAATGCCCTCTAAAGTAGCCGTAATGTCAAACGGGAGCTTATGGTCTACAGCCAGGTTCGATCGGAATAGTTGCGGGAACTTAAAATCATGATCAGTAACAGCCAGGTTGTATTGCGTGTTGGCCGCACCGTTCTGGGGACGGTTTTGATTTACATCTGGACTAAAGGCAACTCCGCTCGTATTCACGAAAGAGCCAAAGTCAACTCCATTATTACTTGCCTGGTTACTGATCCAAACAAATGGCGGAGGTCCGGAGAACACACCTAATCCTCCTCTCACCTGTGTCGTCTTGTCTCCCTTCACATCCCAGTTAAATCCAACTCTTGGCGACCACAAGACAGAAGTCTTCGGTCCTTTACCTGTACTGATGCGCACTCCATTGCGGAATACCAGGTTGTCAGCAACAGTGTTTGCAATAAACGTATTGTCAAAAATGGGAACATCACCTCTTACCCCGATCGTTAACACCAGGTCGTTATTGATGTTCCACTTATCCTGTGCAAATAGGCCCAATTGCAACGAGCCGATTTTAGCATAAGGAAACTCTCCTCCTTTGCGCGCTGAATAACGCAACTCGTAACGGCTTGCATTGGCAGCACCGGTATTAGCACTTGCATAAAAATCTGCAAGACTCTTGAACCGGTAAGCACCATAATAGTTCGGAGCAAAACCGTTAAGGAATTTGTTGTAAGAGTTTTGCGTACCGAAAGTGAAAGTATGCTTGCCATGATACAGGTTCACGATGTCATTGAACTGATAGGTATCGGTATTCAATTTGTTATACGCAGTAAACGGTTCATAACCGAATGCAGTAAACGAAAGACCTGCACCATTTTCAATATCCACGAGCGGGAACACTCCGCCAGGGCTGCTTCTGAAATCCCTCAACTGGTTGTAGCCTACCTGCAGTTTATTGGAGAGTTTATTGCTGAATCGCGTATTAAGCTCACCGATGATAATGTTGAAATTATTATTGATGATGTAGGACGAAGCGAAGAAAGGCATCGCCGTCGTACTTGGCTGTCTTCCGGTTCCGGGAGCACCGCTATTGCTTGGTGCAACATTCCTCCATGACTTCAGGTAGAAATAATTTACATTGAAAGTGCTCTTGTTGCTAATGTTCAAGTCAATCCTGGCAGAGATCTTATCGCTGTAGGTCTCGTAATTGTAGTTCTCGTAAGGACCCGGGTCATAGTTATACTTTGACTTTAAGAAGCTCGCGAGAGCATCCAGGTCTTCTGCTTTTGCCTGCGAGATACCCGTCCCAGATGAACCACCGCGGCTGGCTACGAGACTTGTCGCCGGCTGGCTTTGCCTCTCCTGTTCGCCACTAACAAAGAAGAACAATTTGTTCTTAATAATCGGACCACCAAAAGTGGCGCCGCGGTTGTTGAAATTGAAGTTTTGTTTTGCCAGTTGCGTAGGACCCACTTTCCAACCCGTGAGGCCTGGCGTCTTCCAATAGGAATATACACTCGCCTTGAAGTCATTGGTGCCGCTCTTTGTAACCGAGTTGATACCTGCACCCGTAAAGTTGCCGAGGGTCACGTCGTAAGGCGCAATATTAACCTGGATCTGCTCCAGGGCATCGATACTGATCGGCTGTGTATTCGTCTGGCCGCCTAAACCGGCTGCCAATCCGAAAGTGTTATTGAACGAGGCACCGTTCACAGACAGGTTATTGTACGACTTGTTTCTTCCGGCAAAGCTGATCGTACCATACACCGTGTTACTATTGGCAGTTGGCGTAAGGCGGGTGAAATCATTAATACTTCGGTTGATCGTCGGCAGCCTGTCCATCTGCTGGCGGTTGATCACTTCTGCGGCGCCGGTACGGCTCTTACTGAACACCCTGTCTGATCTCGTAGTCGATACTACGACGTTCTCAAGTGAAGCCGCATTAGACTTTAGATTAAAGTCTGCCTTGTAGCTCGTTCCAAGGCTGAGTGTGATCTCAGATTGTTTTTCCTGTTGGAAACCGACAAAGCTAACAGTCACTTCGTAGGGCCCACCCACCCTCAGGTTGGAAAGGTTGTAACGCCCGTCTTGTCTTGAAGTCGTCGTGTACTTCGTTCCTGATGGCTGGTGTACTGCCACCACAGTTGCCCCAACTAAGGGTTTACCGTCACCCTGGACAACTCCGGATATTTCGGATGTGGTTTCCTGGGAAAAGATCTTTGAATAAGCAAAAAACATTGTAAGGACTAAAAATATCCCTCTTCTCATAAAAACATAATTTTGGCGCAAAGATGTGCAGTCCATCGAAATGGCCAAACATTATATTTAGTTATCTTCTTTTGGGGGAAACTTCTGGACTAACTCAACAATTCGGCTTCAATCTCTCCGTTCCAAGAATCACAATTTTTAATAACAATTCGTTTAAAAATTACAACTGGAACAAGCTGTTCGATCAAAAAAGCACCACACAAAAACATAGGTGCAGTAACCCTTCACTCGTCAGCAAGCGGTTGAACCAGGTCCCAAAGATTTCCATACAGATCTTCGAATACAGCCACTGTGCCGTACTCCTGTTCCTGCGGCTCCCTAACGAACTTGACCTTGTTTTGTTTCAACACTTCGAAATCTCGCCAGAAATCATCCGTATGAAGGAAAAAGGCAACCCGCCCGCCCGTTTGGTTACCGACAGAAGCTGCCTGTCGATCGTTCGCTGCTTTAGCAAGCAGGATGAAGCAATCTCCGTTTCCTT
>DATDNL010000520.1:0-3505 GCA_036518315.1 Flavisolibacter sp.
TTCTCGTCACCAGTATGCATCTTTGCGATAGGCTGTGCATGTTCATGGAAAAAGTCATGAACTGCTTCGTTACCCTTAAATTGTAAAGTATCATTATCACATGTGATCTTCTTGCTTTCAACAAGACCATTCACCAGGTAACTCTGTATCTCATACACATAGAAGGCATCGCACAAAAGCGCCGGCATATCATGTAATTCCATTTGAGCAATTATGGATTCAGGACAACTTGCCAGGGTCTTTTCCATCGAGTCGCCCGAGACTGAACAGATGGCAAGTTGATAGGTCTCCGGCAAACCACTCTCGTAGTTCACATCGATCAATAACAGGTAGAAGGGCTTATTATTTACGGGAACAGAAATACATCTCTGGATGTTTGTTGAGTATACTTTTCTTCCCCTGCCCTTGAACCAGCTCTTCTTATCAAGGAAAGAAAGAAGGATATTCTTTTCGAGCATACCTCTAGTTTCTCCCTTCAGAATGTCTTCCCATTCATCCACTTTCAGAACCGGCAACGAAGTCACGTCTGCCTTTTCTTTATGCGCCTTTTCCAATACGAACCATTGAAAAGAATGCGCACTGAGCGTAAAGAAGTATGGTTCGTTCTTAATTAACGGGAATGAATTCTTACTAAATATCTCCACAGGTACAAAGCCATTGAATTCTCTCAGGTTAATCTCTGCTGGTTGCGCATACTTCGACAGGTTGCAAACCACCAAAAGCGTTTCTTCTTCATAGCTCCTGGTGAAAGCAAGAATCTTGGGATTGTCAACTTGTAAGAACTTCATATCACCACGACCGAAGGCCTTAAAGTTTTTGCGCATGTTGATCATCCGTTTCATAAACCAGAAAAGGGATGACGTGTTCTTCCGCTGCATCTCGACGTTCACCGCTTCATAATGATATTCAGGGTCGATGATTACCGGCAGGTACAGTTGCTGCGGGTTGCTTTCTGAAAAGCCGGCATTCCTGTCCGGCGACCATTGCATGGGTGTACGCACCCCGTCACGGTCACCGAGGTAATAATTATCACCCATCCCGATCTCATCGCCATAGTAGATGACGGGTGTGCCCGGCAGTGAAAACAGTAAAGAATTCATCAGCTCTATCTTGCTGCGGTTGTTATCCATCAGCGGCGCCAGCCTGTGGCGGATGCCGAGGTTGATTCTTGCTTTCTGATCTTTAGCATACGCCGCATACATGAAATCGCGCTCTTCGTCGGTCACCATTTCAAGCGTCAACTCATCGTGGTTGCGAAGGAAGATCGCCCATTGACAATTTTCGGGTATAGGGGGTGTCTGGTCAAATATATCGGTGATAGGGTAGCGGTCTTCCTGTTGCACGGCCATGAACATACGTGGCATGACAGGAAAGTGATAGTTCATATGACATTCATCGCCTTTTCCAAAATAAGACGCTGCATCTTCGGGCCACATATTGGCTTCTGCGAGCAACGCAGTGCCCGGGTATTTCTCATCGATATGTTTGCGCAGCTTTTTCAAATAGTCGTGCGTCTCTGGCAGGTTCTCGCCATTGGTTGCCTCCCGTTCAAACAAGTAAGGCACCGCATCGAGCCGGAAACCGTCAACACCCATTTCGCACCAGTAGTCGATTATTTTAAAGATCTCTTCCTGCACCAAAGGATTGTCGTAATTCAAATCGGGCTGGTGGTAGAAGAACCGGTGCCAGTAGTACTGTTGTGCGACGGGGTCCCAGGTCCAGTTTGATGCTTCGAAATCCTGGAAGATAATGCGCACGTCCTTGTATTTCGAGGGATCATCTGTCCACACATAAAAGTTTCTTTCGGCTGAATCTTTAGGAGCAGTCCTTGCCCTTTGAAACCATGGATGCTGATCTGACGTGTGATTGATGACCAGTTCGGTAATAACTTTCAGGTTACGTTTATGTGCTTCTTCCAGCAATTCCCTGAACTCGTCCAGGGTTCCATATCTCGTGTTTATGGAATAATAGTCTGCAATATCGTAACCGTCATCCCTCAACGGGGAAGGGTAGAAGGGCAATAGCCATATAGCCGAAACGCCCAATTCCTGCAGGTAATCGAGCTTTTGCATGAGTCCCTTGAAATCACCCATGCCATCACGGTTACTGTCGCGGAAGGCTTTGATGTGGAGTTCATATATGATGGCGTCCTTGTACCAGTGAAGTTTATCATCCAATGCTGAGTTTGCGGCCATGGTCCTTTCTAAGTTTAAAATTCACGAGAAATTACTAAAATATCGTGCCTTGAGGTAAAGGTAAAAGGCAAAAGGTATAAGGTTTAAGGGCATCATAACACAGGGTGTAAACCATAATCGGAATCTCAAATCTCACATGTCAAATCTCAAATTTGAAAACTGAAATCAGACATCCGACATCATACATCCTCCAATCGTCAGTATTTTTACCCCATGACCACCTTGATCTCCAACATCAAGCTGCTTGTGAACACAAGGGAGGAATTCCGGTTGTGCAGGGGCAAGGAACTGTCGAAATTGCCTGCCATCGAAGACGCCTTCCTCATCATAGAAGATAATCATATTGCAGAATACGGAACGATGAACGAAGTGAAGTTGCGCGCCGCCGATTTCGCCCATCATATTGACGCTTCCGGTAAAATGGTGTTACCCTCCTGGTGTGATAGTCATACGCATTTGGTATTCGCAGGCAGCAGGGAGAACGAATTTGTTGACAAGATCAAGGGTCTTTCCTACGCCCAAATAGCAGCAAAAGGTGGTGGCATTCTCAATTCTGCCAAAAAGATCAATGCCACCTCGGAAGAGGAACTATTCCGGCAATCCTATCGAAGGCTCCAGGAAGTGATGGCACTTGGCACAGGCGCCATCGAGATCAAGAGCGGTTATGGCTTGAACTTAGAAGCTGAGCTCAAAATGCTTCGCGTCATTCAACGATTAAAAAGAAATGCACCCATCCCGGTCAAAGCCACTTTCCTGGGCGCACATGCCCTGCCCCTTGAGTACAGGGAGAACAGGAAGGGGTTTATCGATCTTCTCATCAACGAAATGCTTCCCGTCATTGCTCGTGAGAAACTGGCCGACTTCATTGATGTGTTTTGCGAACAAGGTTTTTTTACCCTGGAAGAAACAGCAGCCATTTGTAATGCAGGCAAGGCTGTGGGCCTGAAACCAAAGATTCATGCTAACCAATTATCTTCTTCAGGTGCGGTGCAGACAGGTATTCAACTTGGCGCCCTCTCAGTTGACCACCTTGAGATGATGGATGAGGATGCAATTAGCGCTCTCGCCAATTCATCTACCATCGGGACCCTTTTACCCTCGGCTGCTTTCTTTTTAGGTATGCCTTACCAACCGGCGAGGCATTTGATTGACAGTAATTGTCCCATAGCTCTCGCCAGCGATTATAATCCGGGCTCATCGCCGTCCGGCAATATGAATTTCGTAGTATCCCTCAGTTGCATACAAATGAAGATGCTACCGGAAGAGGCGATCAATGCCGCAACGCTCAATGGCGCCTATGCCATGGAATT
>DATDNL010000521.1:0-2905 GCA_036518315.1 Flavisolibacter sp.
ATCAGCAAGTATATTGATGAAGATGAAGAACGTTGCTGTTATCAAAACAGATCCCATAACTACTGGAAAATCGAGCTTTTCGAGCGCGTCAACCGTTACTTTACCAATTCCTTTCCATCCAAAAATGTACTCGATAAAAAACGCGCCTGCCAACAACTCTGCAAACCAACCGGTCACTGCAGTTACAACCGGGTTCAGCGCATTGCGTAAAGCGTGTTTCCAAATCACCTTATTCTTATTGAGGCCCTTTGCATAGGCCGTCCTGATATAATCCTGGTCGAGCACATCAAGCATCGCACTTCGTGTCAATTGGGTTATAATGGCTAATGGCCGAATTCCAAGCGTAATCGCCGGAAGGATGAGATTCTGTAAGGTCAGCCTCTTAACACCGTTTTCATCAATATCGAACCAGCTTCCGGTCAGATGCAATCCCGTATACCCGCTCAAAAGAAATCCAAATACATAGGCAATGATGATTCCCATAAAAAAGGATGGCGCCGATATTCCTATGATGCTTGAAAACACAGCCGTGGTGTCCATCCATGTATTTTGTTTCACCGCTGCTACTACTCCTAGTGGAATGCCAACGAGGATGGCGATGAACATGGCCGCAACAGCGAGCAATATTGTTCCGGGCAGAGCTTCCATCAAAACAGAGGATACTGATTTTTTGGTTTGGTAAGATGTGCGCAGGTAAGGCAGTTTGAAAGCCAGTTTGGTTTCACCACCTATAAAAAAACCGGTAAGTTCTTTTCTCTTTATTTCATCTTTTGTGTGGATCGATACGGGAGAAACATCATTCAGGTAAAAGATAAACTGCTTCCACTTCGGCTGGTCAAGATACAATTCCTTGCGAATGTTCGCTTGTGTAGTGGAATCACCCGTTTGCCCCATTACAAGGCGTGCAGGATCACCAAAACCCTGGAACAAGACAAAGACGAGTACCACCACTCCTACCAATACTAAAACACCGTATACGATCTTCTTTGCGATGAACTTAAGCACGCCTATTTCTTTAACTCGTTTATGAATTTTTCTACCTGCCCTGCCGCCGCTGCCGGCCATTTATTGATGATGGTTCCCTGTTTCATAAAATAAATCGTTGGGTTCACACGTGCGGCAATTCTGAATACTGTTCCATCACAAGACAAAACTGGAAAGTTTGAAGGTGACCGGCTAAAATCTCCCGGGGACGACGTTATGATATAGGATGGTATACCACTCTTCCACAAATTGTTAAGAAGCGTAAAGTCAATCGATGACTTTCCCTGCTTTGGATTGATAAAGTACAGGATGTAGTAACCAGGGTAATTTAAAATGGCCTGTGTCGAATCTACACCGCTGAATGTTTTCAGTGAAAAATTCTGGAGTTTGGGAACATCGCTTCCCTGGTATACCAGGTTGGTTTTTGTGTCCTTCCACTTCCAAGAACTGTCTTCCCAGATCTTACTCTCGTTAAATTCCGATTGGCTCATTTCTTTCAGCGCGCCTGTTTTCTTGTTTTGATAAACCAGTCTTGTTTCATAAACAGGCGACTTAGCATCCTTTGGAGGCTTTGTTTGTTCATTGAGGTTATTTCCCTTTTTCATGGGCAGGCAGTCCACTAAAGGCAGATAGTTCAAAACATACCACTGCAGGAAGAGTGCGAACAACAAAGATCCGAACACAAGGATCGGGCGTAAACGTTGAAGAACCGGCACGATGTACCGTTGCTTGGTGATGACAAAGCTGATCAGCACCAGCAATAGAATATCCTTGCCAAATGACGTTAAGGGTGTAATTGGTAAACAATCGCCGAAACAACCGCAGTTAGTGAACTTACCGGACAGGTACGCGTAACCGGTCAAAAAGGAGAAAAAGATGATCAGCAAAAGCAGCAACCATAAAATAAACCGCTTTGCCCACCCCAGCAAAAGAGCGACGCCTGTAACGATCTCAAGCGTTATCATGCTAATGGCCAGGAAGAGAGTATGTTGATCAAGGAAATTTATTAATGAAATGAGGGGTGCTTTGGCAAAGAAATGACCGTTGTTAAGCGCATCCGTCCACAACTGGAAGAACTCTTCCATTTTATAAGCAAGACCAAGTGGATCATTGGCCTTCACCAATCCTGAAATAACAAAAAGAACGGCTACGATGACCTGGATAACCCTGGTGGCAATCTTCATATTTATTTTGGTTCGTCCATTAATATCAAGGCGAAAGCGGCATAGTTGATCATGTCGTAAAAATTAGCATCCAACCCTTCGCTGATGATCGTCTTACCCTTATTCGACACGATCTGTCTCATGCGCTGCAACTTCATTAAAATAAGATCAACGAAGCTCTCCTGCGACATATTTCGCCACGCTTCTCCATAGTCATGATTTTTGCTTTGCATCAATGTCTTGGCGGCAGTAAAATATTTGTTGTACAGGATCCCTGTCTCTTGCACATTTAATTCTTCAGGATCATTTTCCGTCAACTCCAACTGAATGAGACCGATGATAGAATAATTAATGATTCCTATGAATTCACTACGAATATCATCACCAATGTTACCAACTTTCTGTTCCCCGGTCTCCTGTATGTTCCTGATCCGTTGTGCCTTAATATAAACCTGGTCGACAATCGAGATTTCCCTGAGTACTCTCCATGAAGTCCCATAATCGCGCGTTTTCTTCAGGAAGATGTTTTCACATTCCTTGACAACCAGGTCGTATTGAGTATCTGTATTGGTCATAATGAGTTGCACGAATTTAAAGCACGAATCAGTGGAATTGCAAATAAATGCCGGCCAGTTGCCGACTGAATCAAAAAATCCCTCCCGTTCCTCTCAATTCGTAACATTCATGAGTCTTCCTGAAGTTCGTGTTCCTAATTCGTGTAATTCGTGACTTTTGGTTGATTCGTGTGTCTAATCCGT
>DATDNL010000522.1:0-5792 GCA_036518315.1 Flavisolibacter sp.
CAGCCTGTTCTGCCTTAACAGGTTTCGATACAACAAGGAGAAGGACAACGCGGTGAACGCGACAAGAAAAAGGGAGAATAAAATCGGGATAGCTATGCGTTTCAGTACAAAGGAATTTCTTCCCTCGATATCTAACCGGTAGGTGATGGGATTGCGAAAACCTAGCGTAACCTCGTTGAATACAGGGTTCTTGGTTTCCCTCGTTGGTACACGACTGATCGAATAAGGAATCTCAAGATTTTGTTCCTCAAGGTGTTTCTGGTAGGCACTGTCAAGTTCGCGAACCTTAACGGAGTCTTGTAGTGAGTCAAGGTCGAATAGGAACTGGAGCATTCGATCCCTTCTACCCGGGAAGGCCCTATTCATTATTCTGAGAGAGTCAGCCATTTTACTCGAAAAAACAACCTTATTATTATTGGTATCGTTGACCCTGTTCATCACCACGTCCAGCATGCTTTCAATCTTCTGGTTCGGTGTCATCGATCTTACCTTACCTCTATCATCTCTTTCTTCGTGTATTATGATTTTCTGAGGTCTCGAACTATCCCCAAAACGATCAAGTTTCAGCTTTGATGCCTGCACGGCACGAACAGTTTCCCGGAATATGAAGTTCGTCCGCATGTCCAGCGTCCTTTCCTCTCGTTCATAAGCCTTTTCTAGCCAATAGAACTGGAATGCCGCAATCGCAAGGATTGATAAGGTCATTAATACCGGGAGCAGTTTTATCGTTTTCAGATTGCGCATCTAAACAAAAATACTCCTTTCAGTTACCGTTCATACTTGGTTTAACCATTATTAACTTAGTTTCCAACCTGCGTTAACAAAATGTACGAAGTTTGTCGTTTAGATTTGTTAAAAGCTTTCAAATGAGAAAACTCTTTGCTATTTTTTTGCTTGCTTGTACCATTAGCGGCTATGCGCAAATGAAAGAGGGACGTATAACTTACGAGCGCACTTTCCAGTTGCCCACCCGGCTTTTCAATGGTGCTAATCCAGATATTGTTGCGCAGTTGCCTAAGTCGCGTACCGATCAATTCGAACTCTTGTTTGCCAACAACCAGGCGCTATGGCAATATTTACCCGACGCCAGCAGCGATGGAGATGGTAACACCTTTACGGCCGGTGGCGGTGCAATGGTCTTCCGCTTTGCGGGCGGCAACGATTTATCGTATTTCAATTTGGACAACGGTTTGTCTGTTACTCAACGGGAGATTATGGACAAAAACTATGTTGTTACAGATACCACGAAAAAGCTAGACTGGAAACTCACCGACGAATCAAAAACCATCTTAAACCATAAAGCCTTTAAAGCAATCGCAAAGCGCATGACTATGAGGCCAAGAGTAACAATGGAGAATGGTGAAATGAAAAGGGAAATGGTACCCGACACGCTCGCAGTTGTTGCTTGGTTTACTCCTGACGTACCCGTGGCAGTCGGACCCGCGACCTACCAGGGGCAGCTACCGGGTTTGATACTGGAGCTCGACGAGAATAATGGCCAGACCGTATTCAAGACAGTTGAGATTTCTGCCAAGGTGAGTGCAGCTAAAATCAAAGAACCTAAAGACGGAAAGAAGATTACACAAGCCGAGTTCGACAAGGAAAGAGAAAAGGCAATGGAGGAAATGAGAAAGAATATGCCGAATGGAATGCGCATCCGCACAATGAACTAAACTGTCACAAGTCAGTATAAATAAAGAAGCACTCTTACAAGGAGTGCTTCTTTATTTATTAAACTACTGATAGTTACATATACAATCCACCGTCAACGCTGATCACCTGTCCCGTCACATAGGAACTTAGTTCCGACGCAAGAAACAGCGTCACATTCGCAATGTCTTCACCCGTTCCGAACTTACCCAGGGGAATGCCCGCTTTGTATTTATCCGCCTGCTCACCTTCTTTCAGATAGCTGGTCATATCTGTCTCTACAAAACCCGGGGCAATTGCATTGCATCGAACATTACGGCTTCCGAGTTCCTTTGCCACCGACTTGGTGAAGCCAATAATACCCGCCTTAGATGCGGCATAACTTCCCTGGCCTGCATTACCCATCAACCCAATTACAGAGCTCATATTAATGATGCTTCCGCCCTTTGCTTTCATCATTGGACGAATCACTTGCTTGGTCATGTAAAACACACTATTCAGGTTCACTCTTATCACATCTTCCCATTGTTCAGGCGTCATGCGCAACAGAAGGTTGTCTTTTGATATACCCGCATTGTTCACGCACACATCCACTGAACCGAACTCCTTCAACACGTCGTTGATGAAACTCTCACACTCTGCAAAATTGCCTGCGTTGCTACGGTAGGCTTTTGCTTTTACACCCGACGCAATTAATTTCTCTTCCAATGCCTTTGCTTTGTCTGCGCTGCTTTCGCTGACATATGTAAATGCCACGTTAGCTCCATGCGCAGCGAATTTGAGTGCTATTGCTTCGCCTATTCCACGGGCAGCGCCTGTCACCACAGCCACTTTATTTTCTAGAAGTTTCATGCTGATGAAATGAATTTATTTAGGTGCAAATAAACTGAATTTGCCAATAGTATGGTCAGGAAACGAAAACACAGATTTCCTCGATGAACTTACGATCATTACTTAATCGTGGTACCTTATGCTGCCCTCCTAGTTTACCCTTGCTATTTAGCCAATTGCTGAAGGTGTTTTTAGGAACCGTTTTAATAATGGGCATGCGTAAAGCAATATCCTTATGTCGTTTAGCTTCGTAATCGCTGTTGATCGATTTCAATGCAGAATCTAGACTATGCGTGAATTGTTGTAGGTCTGCGGGTTGTCTTTCGAATTCAATCAACCATTCGTGCGCTCCATTACCTCCTTCTGTAAAATAAACGGGAGCCGCTGTATAATCATTCACGATTGAATCCGTTTCTTCGCTCGCTATCGCAATTGCCATGTCGCTATTGTCAACGATCACTTCCTCACCAAATGCATTAATGTAATGTTTCAATCGCCCGGACACCTTTATGCGATAAGGATTCAAACAGGTAAATTGAATGGTATCACCAACAAGATAACGCCACAGCCCGCCTGTCGTTGTAATGACCAGCGCATAATTCGTGCCGACTTCAACCTTGTCAAGTTGAATTGTCTTCTGCTCTCCTTCAAATTCGCTTGTCGGCATGAACTCGTAGAAGATACCATGATCGCACATAAGCAGCATGCCCTCTTTATCAATATCATCCTGTCCAGCAAAAAAACCTTCGGATGCATTATACATTTCGAGGTAATTGATCGGACCACCAATTAACTTCTCAAACTGTTGCCTGTACGGAACGAAGGACACTCCACCATGCATATACAATTCCAGGCTGGGCCACACTTCCTTAATGGTCGATTTTCCCGTGATCTCCAATATCCTCCTGAGTAACACGATGAGCCATGTCGGTACGCCCGCCATCGATGTCACATTCTCTTGTATAGTAGTCTTAGCGAGCTTCTCAATCTTGCTCTCCCACTCGTCCATCAATGCAATTGATAGATCGGGCGTTCGGATCCAGTTGCTCCAGAAAGGAGAATTCTGTAGAACAACGGCACTTAGGTCACCATAATGAACTTCATTATTAATACTGCTGATCTGGTGGCTTCCCCCTATTACCAATCCCTTGCCTGTCAGCAGGTCACTCTCAGGATGCGATATGTAGTAGAGTGAGAGAACATCTTTCGAGGCCTTATAGTGATTCTCTTTCAGGCTCTCCTCGCTTACAGGGATGAATTTGCTCTTTTCGCTCGTCGTGCCGCTGCTCTTCGCAAACCACGCGATAGGTGTATTCCACAGCACATTCTCTTCACCATCCATCATACGCTCGATATAAGGCTTGAGCGATTCGTAATCCTGGATCGGCACCTTTTGCTTAAAGTCAGCAAGCGACTGTATTTCCGAAAAGTGGAACTGCCTGCCGAATTCCGTATACTGGCCCGAGGCGATCAGATCCTGCCACACATTGAACTGGGTTCCGACCGGATCGTTCAACCACTGCTCAATTGACCAAAGTCGCAAACGCGCAAGCCTCGAAATAGCAGGACTAAGAAGTTTCATCCGCGGCAAGATAGAAAAAGGATGGTAGAATTCGGGTGAACTTCCACCATCCTCATAAGTTTAGACTAAAGTGTGTGTCTTACTGCGGAGTTCCGGCTACTCTCCAGTTTACAAAAACCTGGATAGTCGAATCGGACAGCTTCGGGTGCTTGAACGGCATAAAGCCCTTATCTGTTGGATTCAATTGAATGCGGCGAATGATACCATCAATATTAGCCTTCACAGCGTCATAGCTATCCAGCTTCTTTTGCTTTGCACCAGCGCCCACGTGGCAGGGTGAGCAACTTGCAGCTACGATGCTCTCCACATTGTTCGTGTAAGTGACGGCTGGGGCGGATCGCTGCGCTTTCTTATGTCCTGAACAGAACTCGAAGACTACAATAGTGGCTAGGAACAAAACCGGGACTAGAACTTTCTTCATATCAGGGGTGTATTAAATTGTTGCAGAAAGATAAGTTGAAAATGTATCAAAACGATACACGCCTGGCGGAAGGTTGCTTCACGCCCTTCAATATTTCACAACCGGGCTGGCCTCTCTTTTTCTATCCGATAGATAAACAATTATGAACCAGGATAGAGATCAACAACAACAAACGCAGCCAGGAGCAGGCCGGTCAAACGACAGCAAACACGGGCAAAAACATTCTAGTCCCTTTAAGGAGACTACAGCCGATATCGACAATACCGAAAACAGCACGCAGGAAGAGGCGAATCTGGAGCAGGAGCGCAAAGAGGCAATGACCGAAAGAGATTAAGACCTACCGGCGGAATACGACCCCACAACCATCAAACACCTGCTGATTGTATTGCACCTTCACTTTGTTACGATACACAAAGTCGCTCATTCCATCGCTGCAGAAGTGAGGAAAAATGGTAACAACCATTTTTGTGGAATCAGAGTGAGCCGTGTATTGAACGGTGTCATCATTGTTCACAGCCGCGTCTAACTTCAGGCGCAACGGGTTCTTCATTTCCGGGAGACGGAATGATAGGGAGTCGTTTTTGTCAAGCTCAACATTCCAAAAAGGTTCGTTGCCCGTGCCTAGAAATACCACACCTTCCGTGCCTTTAATCTTCCACGCTCCATTTTGCATCGCGTCGTTCAACGAATGCATCGAAAAACTCTTTTTAACAAGCGGGCTATAGTACTGCAGCGTATCTCCTTTCCATTTATAGCGACCACTTACAATCTGGTCCTTATACAACCAGATATAACCGTCTGAAGGGGTCCACGTTCCCTGCGACACCACAACCGTATCCCTGTCTCCCGTGTTGTATTTTTCCTGTAGCTGGTAAGTGAGGTCACTATTGAATGCTATCGTTTGCTCAACCTTTTTATCCAGTGGCAGACTTCCTTGATAAATTCCATCGGGTAGCCGCAATTTGGGGGCAGCGGGTAACTGAACCGAAGGTGTCTCCTGTGAGGCCGCATTGGCATCATTGCTTTCAATAACGGTGGCATCCTGTTTCTGTGAGATCTCTTTGGCCTTCTTTTCCTCTGGAAGTGTGCAAGAGGCATAAAACAATATGGAAAGGAGAATGGCTGTGCGCATGGCCATAGTATCTAAAAACCTATGCCATAAAGTTGAGCAGAAAGCCTAACATTTAGTCAAGAACTTTTACACCTTTGGCAGCGAACTCCACACTTTTTTCAGGACCCTTGATTTTGGCTATTTCTTCTTTCGATTTGCCGCCGTCTTCCGCAAAGTGTTTCCTCATTTCTTCAGAG
>DATDNL010000523.1:0-4814 GCA_036518315.1 Flavisolibacter sp.
AAAGTCCTTAAAATCAACAAACATAACGGTCACCAGGTCATAATTACGTGCCGTCGTCTTTCCCGTTTCTTTCAGTTCCCTGACAACTTCTGCAGGCAAGATATTGAGTAGAAGTTCATCTGATTGTTTTCTTTGTTCTTAGATAACCTTGGTTTTTTCATCAAGTACATTCATCGATCGGCGATAAGCCCCCTCCATCACGTAGGAAACCGTGAATACGATCAATATGAGGCCCGCGTGGCTCGTATATAATAACATGTACCAGTACCTGTGATCGATCTCCCAATCGAACTTATAACCGTGTTCCTGCATGACCCCGATCACTACGGCTGTTACAACAGAAACAATTAACCAGAAAACAGCAGATCGAAGGTTGGAGATCAGGATCGCTGTTACAGGCACCATCGCAAACCATGGAAACGTCCCGGAGTAAATGCCATCATTATAGGTGATTTCATAAAGATTAGATGTAAAAAAGAGGAAAGTAAATAGATTACCGCAGATGATTAAAGAAACACCGGCACGAAATAAGATCAGTAGCGACAGAAACAATACACTATAAATACCAATTTGTAGAGTGACGTGAGGCATCTTGAAAACGAGACACTCCAGTACATAGAAGACAGCAAAAAGAAAAGTAATGATAACCGTGTTTACAAATATTCTTGACCTGCGAAAGACTTCCTCCTCCTGGATGTATTTGGCCGGGATAAAATAATTATATAGTCTTTGTGTTATGGTTTTCATTCTGCAAGCGAGATAGGAAGCAGCCCTTTGAGTTTTTTATATACCAATATGATATAAAGAATGTCAAATGCAGCCACAGCTAAATACATCACTGTTAGAAAGTTATTCGCCGGGTATTTGGTAAAGAACATGATACTGATAATTCCAGTTCCCAGGAATTTACTCCACGCAGTCACCCTCGAATACCAGTTGAAATCAGGGATAAACAAGAGATACAGGAACGCAACAGACATGATAAGGTTAATAATGTAGCCTGTTATAGGCGCCATTGGTAAATCATACTGAATCATGAAAGTACATTGCGAAAGAAAAGAAATAATAATTCCAGAAATGATGAAATAATGAGCATGACTTCTAAAAAAATTAATCCGCATCTGCTTAAAGCCATAACGGAAGAGCGAATAGAAAATAAAAACATCGCAAAGCATCCACGCCCAATACGCTGCAACCAGCAATTTTCCCATATTGGGAACGAAGAAAAAGCAGGCAGCCATTTCCCAGCCGAAGTTTAAGATGACTGCGGCGGCAGGTATGTTTACAACTTTTTTGTTCCGTATGTCCCTCAATGTATCGAGGTAACATACCAGCCACAACATCGAGCCGGTGAAAAACAGGACAATCTGTGTTAAAGTATAATTGTTTGTGTCAAACCAGGGGTGTGGATTCTTCAAGTACTCAAATATGGTCATACAGTAGCCTTTATTGGGACTTTTATTGAATAATCGCAAAACCAGCTGCTTAGCCTAAACGCCCTGCAATTGTTTCCGAACCAAACCTTCCATCGTGCTACGAATCGTAGCAATCCACCCCCCCAGGCAGGCAGCGACAAAACTAAAACAACAAGTACGGCCCGGTCTCATGGACATACAAAAGCCTAAGCTGTTTCCCTCGTTTTTTTGGTCGTCCCGGTTTGAATGACTCTTGTCGTACCTCTTGGTACATTCGTTGCTTTCTTCGCACCCTTTCTAAAAAACGAAAGAATCCATTGCAGCAATTTTATCCACCAGGGAAACCGCTTCTTCCATTGCAATCCTTTCCGGTACCGCTTATAATCATGTCTCCGCAAGTGGTGAAATATCCAGGGCTCGTGTAGGTTCCAGATATCACATAAAGGTTTATTCACTCCCGAAGCCTCGATGATATTGTTAACAGCCCGGCGTGCTGCTTCGTTAGCTCCCTCCATGGTCGCGAGATCGGTGTGCGTTCTGACATAATCAGCGGCAAAAAATAAATTGGATATATCGCTATACGAATTGGGACGCAAGCGCCACGTATCGACCTTATTTACTAACAGCGGCTCCATATTCTTGCTGGCATAGTCGCCCTCAAATTTTATATCGCGGTCAATGAACCATGTATGGATCAATTCCTGTTTTTCCCCCAGTAAACACTTTCCATTCACTACCAGGGCGGCCTGCATTTGGGCCCACACCTCATCTTTGATCTCTTCAGGTGTGCATTCCTTGGCCGTCTTCTTGACCATCGTTCCATCAGCACCCTTGTGCAACAAAATTCCTTTTTCGTCCCAATTGGAAACATCGCAGGAGAGGATAGTTTTCACCTTGCCATCAGCATATTTAGCAATGTCAAAATCCTTCCAGAACTGCAATTGGGAAATCGCCGTAACAGCCCACGGGCTGTCTGAGAAGATGACATGCCCCTGGTTCAAATCCACTACCTCGTTGAGATAATACTGAACTCCCGTCATCCACGAAACATCATTGGCTAATTCGACCACTCCAAATAAACAAGGATCCGCTTGCATGATAGCCGCTTGCCCTATAGCATCATTTGTAATATCCATTATTGAAACCTCCGGATCAGCAAGCGCGTTATCTTCCATTGCCTTCTTAATGATGTCAATTGTCCATTCTTGCAGCGTCTTTCCATTCAAAATGTCACCCACTAACAGGGGTGCTGCCACTTCTATTGGTGTCGCCAATATGTAATAATCAGCCGTAAACTTTTCAGGCGCCGGCAATTCGGAATCTGGAATCGATTCATAAAATGGTCCTTTGGTTTCTTTCAATTTTTGAATCCAAACCCCGGTGATGCTTTTATTCTGCACATCGCAGTCGATCTTTACGACATCGCTAAGGAATCGGTAATCAACCCCTTTTTTAACCAGGTATTCATGCCACGGATGGAGCCACCGTTCATTTGTTGGTCCATTTAATATCCGGTCTGTAGCTACAGACGGATTGGCCATGTTGAATATGAGTTGGAGAAAGATATCTCCCCCCGTCTTGGTACTGGCTGTTTTTGCCCGTGCGGCAACCAATGTCCTTGTAAGCCCTTTGGCAAGCAAATCCTGGTAAGCCTTGTCTCTTCGATCAGCATCGGTGAATTCCCACCAACCTACCCGTTCGTAATCATTTTGGCGCCTCTCCTGGCAACTCGTAATCAATTGCCAAACTCTATCGGTGAAGAGTTCCTTATCCCCGTCAGTCAAACCGGTGTCCGCATGAAGGGCATTCAACATCAGTTTTAGATCGGCAAAAGATCGCGGGAAACGATCCGGCATAATGATGGGATCATGATCTGTACGCGCCATCATTACATGTGGAGCAGGAACTAAATTATCAAACACACCATTGCTGTTTCCCGGGAAGGGTATTCGCTTCATGGTATCAATAACGTGTTTGTAAAAGCCCGGGAAAAAACGGAAACCATGTTCGCCGGGAAGAGGATTATAGTGCTCTCCTGCGTCCTCGTCAGGTACCGGGACACTCCTGGCTTTCCCGCCCGGCAGGCGGATCTTTCTTTCAAAAACCTGGACCTCGAATCCGCGTTCAATTAACTCATGTGCTGCACTCATTCCTGCCACCCCACCACCCAAGATGATAACTTTTGGCATAAGCAAGGGTTTAGTTTTGATAATGATGTATTGCGGCGACGGATGGATTTAAATAGGGAGGAGTGTTATAAATGTAGTATTAATTTATAAAAACAATAGCACGGTGCCTGTATTTAAAAATCTTCTATACATATCACTTGAACAAAGAAGCCCTAAACAAAAAGGCGAGACCGTCGTCTCGCCTTTCATAAAAATCATAATCCTATTATGCTTTCGCAAACTGCTTCCGAATTAAGTTCAATGCGCTTCCGGCCTTGAACCATTCGATCTGTTGCTCATTATACGTATGATTCAACTTTATCTTCTCAAAAGTGCCGTCTGCATGATGAAGAACCATCGTTAACGGTTTGCCCGGTGCGAAATCCGTTAAACCTGTAATATCAATCACATCATCTTCCTGCACCTTTTCATAATCTTCTTTATTGGCAAAAGTCAAACCCAGCATTCCCTGCTTCTTCAAATTAGTCTCGTGAATACGAGCAAAGCTTTTCACTACGATCACTCTTACGCCCAAATGACGGGGTTCCATCGCGGCATGCTCTCTTGAAGATCCCTCACCGTAATTCTCATCACCAATGACAACAGAGCCAATACCTGCCGCTTTATATTTACGCTGCGTCGCCGGCACGGGCCCATATTCACCGGTCAGCTGGTTCTTCACGCTATCAGTCTGATTGTTGAAATAGTTCACCGCCCCAATCAACATGTTATTTGAAATGTTATCGAGGTGGCCCCTGTATTTCAACCATGGACCCGCCATTGAAATGTGGTCAGTAGTACACTTACCCCTTACCTTGATCAACAGTCTCAGGCCATTAAGATCCGTTCCTTCCCAGGCGGGGAACGGTTCCAGCAACTGCAAACGTTGTGAGTCAGACTTGACCACAACCTCTACCCCTTTACCGTCACTGGCAGGAGCCTGGTAGCCCGGGTCATCAACAGAGAAACCTTTGGGCGGCAACTCGTAACCAGTCGGCTCGTCCAGCATCACTTCTTCACCGTTCTCAGTTTTCAACTTATCCTTAAGAGGGTTGAACGACAATCTCCCTGCAATTGCATAGGCAGTCACAATCTCGGGCGAAGCCACAAACGCATGTGTAGATGACAAACCATCATTACGTTTTGCGAAGTTCCTGTTGAAAGAAGTCACAATAGTATTCTTCCTGGTCGGATCGTCAATATGCCTTGCCCACTGGCCAATACAAGGACC
>DATDNL010000524.1:0-8084 GCA_036518315.1 Flavisolibacter sp.
TACCCGAATAATTCCACGTACGTTAATCCAAGCGTAAAGAGTAACAGCGGGTCAGTGGCACCCTGCGACAGGAAAGTGACTCTGCAAATGGTTTGGGGCGTGCAGAATGGTGCATTAGTATTTGACGCAAACGGCTTTAGCCTGGTGTTGACAAAACTTTAAAAACCAACCAATGGATAGGTTTTAAGCTGCCCACAGGGCAGCTTTTTTTCTGCACTGCAGGTGAATAGATCATCCGTTAGCAATAGGCAAGTTTTTAAATTTGGCCTGTCATTAAAACATAACTCATGGGTCTTTCGTCAGAAATTGCAAAAGGAGTAAGGAATTTGTACCAGGGAGGCAATTACACCGGGGTGAACTTCAAGGAAACACTGGCAAATATCAACTGGCAACAGGCTGGAACTAAGGTTCATTCGTTCAACACGATTGCTGCATTGGTTTATCATATCGACTATTATGTAGTTGCAGTCTCTGATGTGTTGCGGGGAGGGCAATTAAACGCAAGTGATCAATACAGCTTTGATCATCCGCAGGTTGAGTCTTCAGAAGACTGGAACCATCTTCTTGATAGGTTTTGGAAGGATGGAGAGGAGTTCGCACGGTTGGTTGAAGACTTTCCTGCCGATAAATATTCAGAACCTTTTTTAGATGGCAAGTATGGGACTTATTATAGAAATATTGCGGGGGTGGTAGAACATGCCAATTATCACTTAGGACAGATTCTGCTGATCAAGAAATTAGTGGCCTAGATCGCTAGAACTTGTTCTTCCACATCATGCTTTCTACGGGCTTATCGGGTTGCCCGCTGTACTTCGCATCTTTCTTTTGATTGTATTTGACCTCGATCTCGCCATCCACAGGGAAGTAAATCAATTGTCCGACGGGCATACCGCTGTAGACTTTAACAGGCTGTTTTACCGAAATCTCAAGGGTCCAGTTGCCACAGAAGCCCACATCGCCTTTGCCGGCAGTAGCGTGAATATCGATGCCTAGACGCCCGGTAGATGACTTACCTTCAAGAAACGGGACGTGTGCATGTGTCTCGGTATATTCTTCTGTAACACCGAGATAAAAAATATGGGGATAAAGAACGAAACCTTCTTCCGGTATCTCGAAGTGTTCGATCTCGTTGTGTTTCTTTGCATCCAGAATATGTTCCCTATATGTTGCCAAATACCTACCCAGGTGAACATCATAGCTATTGCTGCCCAGGCATTCACGACGATAAGGAGTGATCTTGATCGTGCCTTTTTCCATCTCTTCGAGTATGCGCTTGTCAGAAAGGATCATATTTATTTATTAGCGAGGCAAAATAATCGTGAAATTTGGAATCATGCCTATTTTTTATCAACAGGATATTGACGAGGGCACACGGCTGGCCATCTGGAAAATTGAGGAAGAAGAAGGTTTTTTTCTAAAGCATGTTCCCCTGCAAAAGGACATAACGCATCCACATAAACGTTTGCAGCATTTAGCCGGGAGGTATTTGTTGAAATATTTGTTCCCCGATTTCCCGGTGTCGTTAATCAAGATCGCTGACACAAAAAAACCCTTCCTTGAAGACGAAGCGTATCACTTTTCCATCTCGCATTGCGATGAATATGCAGCGGCCCTTGTGAGCAAAAAAGAAAGAGTGGGAGTGGATGTGGAGATTCCTTCCTTCAAAATTGATAGGGTAAAACACAAGTTCCTGCACGACGAGGAACATTTTATTTTAGACCCACAATTCGCCATCACGCAACTGACCCTGGTTTGGTGCTGTAAAGAGGCAGTTTTCAAATGGTGGAGTTATGGTGGCGTTGATTTCAGCGAAAAGATAAGGTTGCAGCGATTTGACCTGCAACCTTCGGGAGATATTTCCGTTCAGTTCCTGTTAGGTGATCAGAATGATCTCACTCTCCATTATAAGATCTTCGACAAGTTCTGCCTGGCATGGCTGAAGACCTGATCACAGTCTCCTGATCACCAGGTCGTCAAAGTAAATCGTCTGATCGTTGTATACTTCAAGCCCTGCATAGTTTCCGTAGCGTTTAAAGTTATTGACCCGGGTTACATACTGGTCATTGATATAGACGTCAACATAGTCGCTATAAACGCCGACCTGTAGCTTGTTTGAATTAGAGCCCTGGTAGAGTGCACTTGATTTTGTCCAACTGACGAGCTCTTTATACTGACCGTTGTCAAGTGTGGAAACCCGGTAATAACCATTGTTGGTGATATTCAAGCTATAGCTGTTGTTCCAGTCTGAGGCGCCGAACTTGATCCCGTAGCCATATTGATCTTCTCCATCGAAATGTTTAGCAGATATTTCGATACTATAGTTGGCATTCGGGATTTGATTGTAAGGAATAGGCACTATGAAATTTGCTCCGCCTTTTTTCCTGTTCCGGAATAGGTAGTAGTGATTGTCCGGGTTATCCAGTGTGGAGATATATATGTAATTGCTGTCTTTAAAATTGTAATTACTGTACCAGTTGTTGTAGGAGTTTTGAAAGTCTTCTTCGAAGAGAATGTCCGATGTCGTGGAGTAGCTAACGGGAGCACTCTTGCCCAGCGATCTTATATACAAGTCGTCGAAGTAGATGGTTTCATTATCGTAAACTTCCAGGCCCGCTGTTGAACCAAAGGGAGTAAGATCAAGCTTGCGGAGGTATTGACCATTAATATAAAACTCAGTGTAGGAGCTGAACACACGCACCTCCAATTTGTTGGTTGCGGCACCCGTGTTAATTGCTGTTGAAGTGGTCCACGGGACGATGGTTGAGAAGACGCCATCCTGCTTTTTGGAAATGCGATAGTAGCCGTTGGCGGAGATGCTGAAGTTGTAACAATTGTTCCAGCCGCTACCTGCAAATTTAATTCCGTAAGCATTGTCTTCGGTTCCGTCGAAGTGCTTAGCGCTGATCTCAATACTGTAATTCGAAGTGGGAATGGACTTAAATGGAAACGGTACCATGAAGCCGGAGTTTATCTTCCTGTTCCTGAAAAGATAATAATGGTTGTTTGGATTGTCGAGGGTGGAGATATAGATGTAATTACTGTCTTTGAAGTCGTAGTTGCTGTACCAATTGTTATCGGAGGTTTGAAAGTCTTCTTTAAATAAGATAGTGCCGGAAGAGTTGTTTGTGCTATACGTTTGGCTGGTATTGTCGTGATTCGTTGACTTTGTTTTATACCCCGCAAAAGAAGAGGCTCCTTTTTCAAATTCAGACTTGTCGGAGTAGGCGAAGGCTGAACTGTTGTTGATTACAAAACTGGTGAAGTCCTGTGAAGACTTAAACTGTTTAGTTGCAGGAACATTGTCTTCATCAAGTGGAATGACGACCAGGTTTTCACTTTCAATACTTAGTACCTTGTAAATAGCAAATATCTTGTTACCGTCCTGGTCTCTTTCTGCTACAAGGTAGGTTGAGCCGTTGTTCGTGACTGCATAGCCGGTTCCAGTTTCCTCCCCGGCGCCGTTTTCTTCATCATGATCATCGAATACATAGGTGAACCTGTAATCGTCTACCCTGATAATTTTTAAATCTGTCTGGTCCTGGTGCCAGTTGCCCAACAGGTTCTTATCGTATTTGACTTTTGTTCCGTCTAATGGAAACTTCGATTCGTAGGGGCAACCGGTGCAAATAACCACGACAAAGAGGGCTAACAGACTAGCCAGTTTTGGTTTGAATTGGAGTGTGTTCATTTTATAACAATTTCGCAGTATTGACGAGTTGGTGGCTTCTGTGGTTAAGTAAGGCGTGGTGATTATCAGCGGGAGGAATTCTTAGTTAAGTTATATCTTTTTGTGGTATTTCTTGTGTACAAGGAAGACAAAATCTAAGCACGTATAGTATGAATTCTTTTTTTAATTGTTTCCGTATAGCTAACCGGGAAGGTATCACTTTGGGTTTACATTGAAGTAGTTGTAAGGTAATGATGCCAGTAGGGTGAAGAGTTCCAGGTTGGCTTTTGAGACCGGATGAAGCACGGATCCACGTACCGGAACGTCTGCGCCATAAACAACGAGTACGATCTTTTGATTAACGGAAAATTCTTTTACTGTTTGTTCAATCGAAGATTTCATGTAGATAGAATCACTTGAAGTTCTTATTTGCAGCAGCACCTCATCCTGGCGGGTAGGATTCTTCCATTCTTCCTTTAATGGAACAATTGTCGCAGTGTCTGAACCGTCCCACATCTTGTTGTAAGTATTGGAATCGTTTAGCCCTCTTAAATAGTTTATTTTGAACCGTGCGATGGTGTCGCCTTGTCTAATAACCAGGCAGTCAGACACAGAGTCTATCTGCCGCCCAGATAGTTGGTCAGAACTGGTCGTTGTTGAATACGATTTGCTTCCGTCACTATTCCTGGTTACTTCCCTTTCGCGCTCTGCGGTGATCGTTTCGCTGAATGGGATTTTGCAATGGTAAACGATGCTATCGTCCATTCTAAATGGGAAGTCGGCTTCGTATTTATATGTTTTAACCTTGGTTGTTCCTATTCCTGTTAAAGCAGTTAACACGGATCCCGCCGCATTGCCTGCAACCTTATTCTTGCTTCCCATTTTTTCGGTGCTCTTAGGCAATAAGCGAATACAAAAAGTGGGTTGCACCAGGCAAAGTGTTGAATTGGAAGAGTTGTATTGGAGCGTGGATATTGGTTCGGAAGGAAGTTGTTTCTCCGTGTATGCAACTGCAGGCTTGAGCCACAGTTCGTTTTGTTTCGGATCGTCTGAACTAAACAACCATCCCGCCAAAACTTCAAATGCCTTTATAACGTGCTGCGGATGAGCCAGTAGTTTGGTAAGTTGTATTTCAGTTGCAGGTGAGTTCTCAATGTTCAGAATTATTGACACGTTTCTTTCAAGTACAACCGAATCTTTTTGATCAATCATCTTGCATCTTCCTTGCAACCGTGTGCCGAAGCCTCCGGAGCCGTTAGAATATAAAGTCGTAGGGTCATCAATAACCTGGAGGAACAGGTACCAGGTTCCCGCTTGCTTTGACTTAAGTTTGGTATTGAACTTCGGCGTTCTTAGCAGAAGTGGAAGTGGTTTGGATGTTAATTTGAGCCCGGACGGTTCTACATTCCATTTTTTTTGAATGGCGTTTTTAAAACTTAGTTCAACCGCTTGCTGTATATCGTTATCAGAAAGAAGGTTTACCCTTCCGGTGTATGCTGACTGGTGCTTGGGCCAGACGTACTCAAAGCTTTCAACTACAATCGCAGGTTGCTGACCCGCGCAAAAAAGAGGTAAAAGAGTGAAAGCTATGACGACACCCAGCTTTGACAATTTTCTTCGATTGTCTATAAATCTATTTTACCGAGTGTATTTAACCAATGACGTCGGTCAGTCAAGAGGGATATCTTAGTTATTGAAGAAAGGAGGTCGCATTTCTGCATCGTGGCATCGCTATTTGCCCTGGAAGTGCTTCAGCCCAAGAGCGCTATTTAGAAATTAATTTTGGCTCTGCCTCTTCCTCTTCCATTCCGTCTTCAAGTAAAGGAATGGAGCCAATAGAAGCACCTGCAATTCCTTTTATAGAACCGTACAGGCCTGAAGTACTTAATAAAACCTTTTCTAATTGCTTTTCCCTTTCTTTCCAAAGCTTCTCCATTTGTATTCTCTCTTTAGTAATCGAATTCTTCATTGAAAGGAAACCTTCTACGATTGTTTCGATCTGCTGCCTGAATTCGTTCCCTGTAAGATAACCATACAGCATCTGCATCTTCTCGCCCTTGTTTTCCTCTGCCTTCTTAGTGTCTGCAATGCGAATGATGGTATGGCGCAACGCAGTAGTCAAAGCAATCACTTCTGCGAAGGAACAGATCCATACTCCGTCTTTTTCACCAAAGCAGGTCATGTCCTTTGGATAGGCCTGCGTGACAAGAATAGCAACGTCTGCCTGCTTGTTGCGCATATCGGTTTTCAGTTTCTCGATCCAGCCAGAGTTGAAGGACTTCGTTCTCTTGCTTTCAAAGATGATCTTGCCACAATCGGAACCAAAATTGTTCCTGACGATCTGTATACAGTCGGCACCTTCAACGCCCTTGCCAACCTCGCCAACGCTGTCGTAGGGGAAGTGATCTCTTAATATTTCTTCCAGCAATAGTTCCTGCACTTCACCCTGTAACTGCATGGAGCCTTGTTCAGCCTTGCGTTTCATCTCCTCGGCCAGTTTTCGCTGGTCTTCCAACTGCTTTTCCAGTTCCCTGACTTTTAGTTGATACTCTGTTTCTTTCAGAGACGTCCTGCTTTCTTCCTCCTTCCTGATCTGTTGCATTAAAGAATTGCGTTCCTCCATCAGTCTTTTTTGAAGCACGATCTCCAGTTCCTGCTCCTTGTTTTTTATTTCCTGCTCCTTTTTAAGGAACTCAAGTTCTTTTAGACGAGCCGTTCTAAGTTTCTCTTCACTTTCCTCGGCCGACTGCTTCAAAAGGCGTAGTTGATTCTCATAATCCGAAGCGATTGATTTACGAAGCTGTTGTTGCAGTTCTGTCTCCAGCTTTAGTTTTTCCTGCTGAAGCTTTTGCTGGAAAAGTTCATTCTCCCGTTTCTTTTTTTCGTCGAATAACTTTTGCTCTTCTTCCAGTCTTTTCCTTTCATTATTTAGTTGAGATACAGATTCCTGCAGTTGTTGTTCGTAACGCTGTTTTAGCTTCTGTTCCATATCGGCGGAAAGAGCATTATCCACATCAATCACACTGGCACAGTTAGGGCATTTTATTGTGGTTGGCATTGATCAAAATTTTTTACAAAGTAAGGATTCTTGACTAAAAGTTTTAGCATCTGTGGAAAAGTCTTGCTGGGCAAGGGTTTCATCCTATCGTAAAAAATTAATTTTGTTTGGAAGGGAATTTCGCCATTACCTTTGCAGCAGTTCTTTAATTAACTACTTATCAAGAAAGGCTGAGGGAAATGGCCCGATGAAGCCTTGACAACCTGCTTCGGTTTGAAATAAACTGTCGCAAGGTGCCAACTCCATCTCGCAGGATTTTTGCGGGACAGATAAGTCAGATCAAAGCTTCCAACTCATTGTACTTAAAATATTGAAAGCTCTTCTGATTTATCGGGAGAGCTTTTTTGTTGTCCCCTCGTTTGCGGGACGCAAAAGGTTCTTTCCGGTAGGCCTCTTTTGGTAGGTAATCTTTTCAACTTGTAAATACCAAAAGATGAGCAATGCGACCCAGATCATTCACAGTATTCCCATAGATCCCCTAACAGGCGCCCTATCGGTTCCTATTTACCAGACATCCACCTTTGTACAGGAGGCGCCCGGCGTAAATAAAGGTTTCGACTATTCGAGAACGAATAATCCAACACGCCAGGCGCTGGAGAATATCATTGCTGAGCTGGAGAGTGGCTCTGTCGCTGCCGCCTTTGCCAGCGGCCTTGCTGCAATCGACGCTGTAGTTAAACTTCTGCGGAGTGGGGATGAGATTGTGGCGGTGGATGATATCTACGGTGGCGCATTTCGTTTGTTTACGCAGGTCTATGAAAAGTTTGGCATTTCGGTAAAGTATGTTGATAGCACCAATGCCGAAAATGTTTTTGACGCAATCTCCTCAAAAACAAGGCTGATCTGGATTGAAACGCCTACCAACCCAACATTGAAGGTCTCCGATATCGCTGCCATCGCAAGGATTGCCCGCGCATCGGGTGCCTTGCTTTGTGTGGACAACACTTTTGCTTCGCCTGCCCTGCAAAAGCCGCTGTCTTTAGGCGCCGACCTGGTAATTCATTCGGCAACGAAATATCTTGGCGGCCACAGTGACCTGATTGCAGGCCTTGTAGTGGCTAAAGAAAAAGACCTGGGGGAGAAGATCAAGTTTCTTCAAAACGCTTGCGGTAATGTGCTCGGTCCATTTGACAGTTGGCTGGTGATCCGTGGAATTGAAACCCTGCCTCTTCGTGTGAGGCAACATTGTGCCAGCGCACAGCAGGTGGCGGAATTTCTACAACAGCATCCCGATGTGGAAACCGTATACTACCCCGGTCTCAAATCGCATCCCAATCACGAGGTGGCGATAAGGCAATCGAAAGGATTCGGTGGCATCGTGTCTTTTACATTGAAAGAGGATACCGAAAAGGCGGCTGT
>DATDNL010000525.1:0-6872 GCA_036518315.1 Flavisolibacter sp.
TTAAGGACCTGCATTGATTCAATATCATTGGAGTTCAGCCTGGCCAGGTAGGTATTGTCCACTTGTTGGCCATCCACTACTATTAGAGCCTGGTTGTTACCAAGAATAGAGCGGTTACCGCGAAGAGTAACACGAACCTGTGGATTCACACCGTTGTCGGCAATCTGAATGTTCAGGCCTGAAACCTTTCCAACCAAGCCAGTAACGGGGTTAATTGGTTTAGCCTGGTTCAGTTCATTGTTCGAAACCGTGGCAGTAGAGGCGCCCAAAGACCTGGCTTGCCTTTTTACCCCGGCGAATGTGCTAACAACAACTTCCTGCAGGTTGGTGTTAACAGTGGCGAGGGTGATTGCCTGGGATCCTGTTGCCGAAGGCGTCATCGTCATCGTGGTAAAACCAGAAGACGAGATCGTCAGCGTGGAGCCCGGTTTGATGTTTAAGGTAAAAGCACCGTTTTCGTCAGCCTGTGTGGCGTTCTTGGTGCCAGTTTCAAGGACAGTAGCAAAGGGCACCGGGAAACCTTTCGAGTCTCTAACCACGCCTGTTACTGTACGGGTTTGGGCGTAGGCCAATGTGCAAAGCAGCATCAGCACTGCGAGCAGTGAAGAAATTTTTCTCATGTGAATGTTTAATTTAAGAATTTAAACCTAATCGTCCGATTTACAGACAACCTAACTTGGAGACAGGCAGTCCATAAAAATTGCTGCGTAAGATAGAGGTTTTTTTAACATAGCCTTAAATTTTACCCATTAAATGGCCAATTTTGCCGTCTTTCACATTCAGTTTGCGATTAAAAACTATATGACAACTGTATTTTGACCTCGGTTTTCCTGTTGTCACTGATCTCATCCAAGCCAGTCCCGATCGTGCCTTTATTGGAATAAACGGTTTGAGCCAACCGTAAGTAAAACACGAGATTTCGCATGAGCTTGTAGTGTATATTAAAATAGTACCTCGTTCCTTTATCGTAAAAGGCAGGAATAGAATAGCTGTAAAGTACGTCCGACTCATAAACATAAATGCGGCTGTCATAACTATTCGTCTCAAAATATTGGAAGCGCAGGTCAACAGAAAGGCGTTTGAAATCATACCTGCCCTCAACATAGCCCAAAAAACCTTGGTCCTTCCCGGTACTGGGATTAAGCCAAAGCAGTTCCATGCGCGTGTTCAATGAAAGCCGCGGTGCCAGTTGTTGAAAGACGTGGAGGCGTAGGTTCCGCTTTAACTGCCTCCCCGGATAATAAATGGTGCTAATGCCGGGAATATCGCCCGGTTTGTCCCTGGTCCTCAAACGCAGGTACGTGCCAAAGCTTTTATTCGGCTGGTAATTCAATTGAACAAGGTATTCGCAACCTCCGGAAGGAGCATTTACCAAATACCTGAGCCACGGAAAACGATAGAGGTCCGCATAAGCGTTCACCTGCCATCCCGTAGCGGGCCTTATCACGATGCCGGAATAGAACCCCTTCTCGTTGGCAGTACTGGAGTTTTCAATCGCTGCATTACCAAAAAGAGCCTGGTACTGCGGCTGAATGTCGCGGTAAAGAAAAGAAAGGTCCACTTTAGGATCAATGCTCATGAGTATCCCATTTACCGTTGCAGTGTGAAGATGTTTGTCAATTGCTGTTTCCCCAAAAAAGTGCAGGTTCCTATAAGTATAACTGTAATCCAGGCTGGTATTGAAAACGTCCCTGCCACTAATAGCATATAGATTATAAGGCTCATCCCGCTTCTGAAAGGGAATATTAAATCGATGGGCCACCGTATTCAAGCCAAGCTTTAGGGAAGTCGATTGGTAAGTGATGTTTCCACCAAATGAGGTAAGCTTTATCCTGTTGCGGTCGGCAATCTCAAGTGGGGTTCGATAATAACCCGAAGTTGCAAGACTGGTAAACCATTCAGTAGTGTCGCTCACCAGGTTGCCGCTGATACTTTTGTAGGAACCAAAGAGCGTCGATTGAAACCTCCCTTTCTGCAATGTGACCCCCGCTCCCCTATTGAAATAAAACTCACCCGCTGAACGGTAGGGGCTCAAGACGGGCGCCTGCCTTTTTATGGATACTGCCTCAGCACTCTTTCCAAATGCGAGCCCCTGCCATTGAATGAGCCCCTGCCCGAGGTTGACGGTATAGTCGCCAATAGCAAGAGATTTCATCCTTCCAACTCTCCTCGCAAACAAATGAAATGAATAAAAATCAAAACCCTTCGACTGAGCTCCGCGCAAGAACTGTTCACCTGCATCCTTATCTCCTGTAAGACCAAAGTAAAGCAGGTCTTTATATTGGTAACGGTAACGAAAATTGACGTGATTCCTGTCGCCGAGGTAATGAGTGCTTAGGTTGGTATCGTAGCCTTTCGGCTCTTCCAGCACTCTTGAAATTCGAAGCAGTAGACTGTTGTCCCCTTTGCGAAATCTCGAGAGCAGACTTTCTCTAGATGACTGAATATTCGCAACCGTAATGTAGGGAAGTATCCTGTTCACAGTGACAAGACTCCAGCCTGGTATAGACTGCAGCTCATAAATACTAATGAGGTTACCAAGTAGACTTCGGTAGCGAATCAGGTTATTTATCTGTAGATCGTTTAGTAGTCTTAATGACTGTAATTCTTCAACAGTTGCGCCATTCAGATTAACCGGGTGCTTTCGGAAGTATTCGAGCTGCTGCAAAAAATGATCATCCTTTGGCTCCTCGTCATTCGTTTCCGCAACGTCTTCTAATTGTTGCTGTGTTATGGGAGGAAGGTCCTGCGCCGGGCACCCGGCGACAACTAATAATAACCACCCTATCAAACAGATCCGGATCACTTTTTAGCAGGTGAATTGTAAGCAATCAACATGGATGGAGTCGTTCCAAGAGTCGGATGCACTGAAGCCGTGACATCGATCCGTAAGCCACTCCACAGAAACCCAACACCGAGATAGAAACTTGAAGTTGCACTCGCCACCCCTGCTCTTGCGAATAACTTTCTTTCAAAAGCGTATTGCACACCAGCGTTCACGCTCACAAGCTGGTCTTCTACTTTTTCGATTTCGGTTCCGACATAAACTTTATCAGAAACATCGTAGCCGAGCCCAAAACAATAAACTAATGGAAGTTTCTCTTTTTGATCTTTCCCGATAGCTGCTCCTGTTGGGTTGAACAGGTGCACTCCCGCCTGCAACTGTTCGGAAAGATGAAAAAGCAGGCCAGCCTCCATACTAACAGTGGAGGCTGCACCATAACCTTCAATCTTAAATTGGTGATAATTGAATTGCGCACCTATATCGATCTTCCCAAGACTTCTTCCATAGGCCAGTGACATGAAAGACTCATTGAATCCATCTCCTCCAAAGTAGCTAGCCGCGAGGCCAAAGCTGCCACTGGAAGTGGGCAAGGCAACAGCAAGACCATACGAGCTGATATCCTCCAGCATGAACCTTCGTTCACCGCTGAAAGCAGCGGATAAATTTTTGATATTGCCGAGTGAAGCCTGGTTAGCCATTGCTGACAAGGCATCTTTGTTCAACGTACTGTATGTGTTAATTTTTGTATAGACGAGTGAGTGGTCCGACAGTAGCACTTGTGACTTAGTAGTACGGAAGGCCATACATAAGGTGTATGCCATCAATATCTTTCTCACAGAGTTAGTTTTTCGAAAGGTAAATGATAAAGTTTTATTTGCCAATGAGCTGCTGTTTACCTTTGCGCCATGCAAATCTTAAATGGCAAAGAAGCATCACAGGCTATCAAAGATTCTTTGAAGATAGAAATGGCTCAAATGGCCGCGCAGGGTAAGGCGGTGCCCCATTTGGTGGCTATCCTGGTGGGCAATAATGGAGCGAGCGAGACCTATGTAGGCTCCAAGGTAAAGGCCTGCCAGGAGGTAGGATTCAAATCGACTTTAATACGGCTGGAAGAAGACATCTCTTCTCTAAAACTGCTGGACGTGGTTATGGATTTGAACCGCGACCCTGACGTTCACGGCATCCTGGTTCAGCTTCCGTTGCCCAAACATATTTCAGAGGAAGAAGTCATCAATACCATCGACCCCAATAAGGATGTCGACGGCTTTCATCCAAATAATATCGGGAGAATGGTCTTAGGTCACCCGACCTTCATTTCGGCCACTCCTTATGGAATCATGTTGCTGCTGGAGCACTACAAGGTGGAAACAAAAGGCAAGCACGCGGTAGTTATTGGACGAAGCCATATTGTAGGAAGACCGATGAGTATCTTACTTAGCGGCAATGCAGACCCCGGGAATTGCACCGTAACAATTTGTCATTCTCATACAAAGAACATAAAGGAAATCTGTAGCACTGCTGATATCATCGTTGCTGCACTCGGAAGGCCAGACTTCGTCACGGCTGATATGGTTAAGGACGGAGCGGTTGTTATTGACGTAGGTATTACTAGGGTATCAGATAGTTCAAAAAAATCCGGCTATAGAATCGCAGGCGATGTTGATTATGAAAACGTTGCTCCTAAATGTTCCTTCATAACCCCTGTACCAGGTGGAGTTGGACCAATGACCATCGCAGCCCTAATGAAAAATACGTTCAAGGCTTGCGCCTTGAAACACTACTATGAAGAAGTATGATTGAAGTAAGTGAAAAGATAACAACGCTCCCTGTAATGGAGCACTTCTACACTTTACAAGGCGAAGGATTTCACCAGGGTAAAGCCGCGTACTTTATAAGGCTCGGCGGATGCGACGTCGGTTGTGTGTGGTGCGACGTAAAAGATAGCTGGGACAGCGGGAAACATCCTCTCCATTCGATTGAGTCCCTGGTTTCAGAAGTCAAAAAGCATGAAGGTGACATTGTCGTCATCACCGGCGGAGAACCATTGATGCATGACCTCACCTTCCTAACCGATCAACTTCACAACGCCGGCTTAAGAACGCACATTGAAACTTCCGGTAGCTCTCCCCTCTCAGGCCATTGGGACTGGATCACTCTCTCTCCAAAGAAATTCAAAGAACCTTTGCCGGAAATACTTCCCCATGCAAGTGAACTAAAGATCGTAGTCTACAATAAATCCGATTTTGACTGGGCGGAAAAATGGGCAGCACACGTTTTACCCGGCTGCAAACTGTACCTGCAACCCGAATGGAGTAAAGCAGCTACGGTGACCCCGATGATTATTGATTACATAAAGTCCCACCCGCAGTGGCAACTGTCTCTTCAAATCCACAAGTATATCAACGTTCCTTAGCGATTCTGTTAAAAACCCCTGATCTGTTTCCGTTTAAAAACAATGTTTTTATCTTCATCCGATGAAGAACCGCATCCTTATCTGTTTCACAGTTTCATTTCTGTACCTATCCCTCCCCTCATTTAGCCAATACAGTGTTTCTAAAGTCAACAAAAAAGCGGTAGAAAGCTATAACAAGGCAATGGAAAAGCTGCAGAGTGACGACTATAAAGGTGCGATTCCCATTTTCCAGGAGGCCATCCAAAAAGACCCCAACTATATTGACGCTTACCTTTCTCTCGCCGGCGTCTATGGTCAATTAAAGAATTATCAGCAGAGCGTGGACACCTACGAAAAAGCATTTGCGCTCGACAGCAATTATACCTCGTTCTACAGGCTATCTTATTCTATCAATCTCGCCGGCTTAGGACAATTCGAAAAAGCATTGAACACCGTCAACTCGTTATTAGCACGGCCCGATTTAGATCCGCGTTCAAAAAAATCGGCTGAGTATAGAAAGTCCTGTTACCAGTTCGCGGTAGATTTTTCAAAAGCACATGCTAACGACCATTATGTTTTTGCTCCGCAAAACCTGGGTGATGGAATTAACTCCTCCGAATCAGAATATTTCCCCTCTCTCACTGTCGATGGTAAGGAGATGATCTTTACACGTCGGTTGAATGGAATGAACGAAGACTTTTTCGGTTCCGTCAAAAACGGCAACACCTGGGATAAGGCATTTCACCTTGGAGGTAATATCAACACTCCACAAAACGAAGGAGCGCAGAACATTTCGCAGGATGGAAACTGGCTGGTCTTCACAGGTTGTTACCGCCCCGATGGATATGGAAGCTGCGACATTTATATTTCCTACCAGACAAATAGTGGATGGAGCGAGGCAATGAACCTCGGTAGCAACATCAATAGCGACCAATGGGAATCGCAGCCCTGCCTGTCACCCGACAAACGTGATCTATACTTCGCAAGCAGGAGGTTTGGTGGATATGGGGGAAGCGATATCTACGTATCGCACCTGCAATCGAATGGAACTTGGAGCAAACCCGAGAACCTGGGTCCCGGCATTAATACGGCCGGGGACGAGTTCTCTCCCTTCATACATGCCGATAATCAAACACTCTATTTCACTTCAAATGGTTTACAGGGATATGGAGACGAAGATATTTTCGTGACAAGAAAAGATGCACAGGGCAACTGGAGCAAACCTGAAAATCTCGGCTACCCTATAAACACAATCAATACCGAAAGCACACTATTTATTACAGCCGACGGCGCCACTGCTTATTATTCAAGTGACCGCAGTGATAGCAAAGGAGGACTGGATATCTACAGTTTTGAAATGCGCCCCGACATCCGTCCCAATAAAACACTCTGGATAAAAGGCACCGTGTTCGACAAGAATACGAACAAAGGGCTTCCTTCAACAGTCGAGTTAATAGATCTCGCCTCAAAGAGAACCATATCGAGGGTACAAACTGACGAAACCGGGAATTATATGATAACACTTCCCGTCGGAAAGGACTATGCGTTTAATGTAAATAGGAGAGGCTATTTATTCTACTCCGATAATTACTCACTGAAAGACAAAGCACCTGATTCCACCTACAACAAGAACATTCCCCTTCAGCCAATAGAAGCAAATGCATCAATTGTGTTGAAGAACATTTTCTTTGACTT
>DATDNL010000526.1:0-2612 GCA_036518315.1 Flavisolibacter sp.
GTTTTGCGAATCGAGTTCAGGATAGCTTCCTCATCAATTGGCTTTACCGTATGAATATTGATGACTTCGACGCTGAGTCCCTTTTCCTGAAGGGCAACACCGGCCTGGATAGCATTCCAAACCAGGTGACCACAGGCAAAGATGCTTACATCAGTACCATCAGAGAATTTTTGTGCCTTACCGATAATAAAAGGTTCTTCCAACTTGGTAAAGATGGGCCAGCTTGGGCGACCAAACCTGAGATAGACCGGGCCCTCGTAATCGGCGACGGCCATCGTTGCCAGCTTGGTTTGATTGTAGTCGCAGGGAACAATCACTGTCATTCCCGGCAGCATCTTCATCATCCCAATGTCTTCGAGGATCTGGTGAGTAGCTCCGTCTTCGCCAAGTGTTACCCCGGCATGTGAAGCGCATATTTTCACATTCTTATTGCTATACGCGATGCTCTGGCGTATTTGATCATACACCCTGCCGGTAGAAAAGTTGGCAAAGGTCGTAGTGAAGGGTATTTTGCCGCCAATAGTCATTCCGGCAGCGATCCCCATCATATTAGCTTCCGCAATTCCTACCTGTATGAAGCGCTCAGGAAATTCCTTTATGAATTGCTGCAGCTTCATAGAGCCCGCCAGGTCGGCTGTCAGGGCAACTATATTGTTGTTTTTACGTGCTGCTTCCACAATCCCGTCCCCAAATCCACTGCGTGTGTCCTTCTTTCCTGAAGGCTGTATGTCTTTAAGCATGTTCATAGTCGCGCAAATGTAGTTTAATTCAATTCTGATTTGATTGACGAGAAAAATTGTTCGTCATTTTTGAGCCTTTGCTCCCATTTCCAGGCCGTGCCCATCATTTCGTCAATAGAATAGCGTGGATCCCAACCCAGTACATTCTTCGCCTTGTCGTTATTAGCATAGATAGCAACGATATCTCCGGGTCTGCGGGGCCCGATCTCGTAGTTCAATTTAACACCGCTGACTTTTTCGAACGATTTGATCGCTTCCAGGACAGTAACGCCATTACCGGTACCGAGGTTAAAAACTTCAAGTTTGCTTTTGTTGCGTCCTTCTTCCAAATACTTTATCGCCAATGTGTGAGCATGTGCAATATCGCTGACATGAATGAAGTCCCTGACACAACTGCCATCCCTTGTGGGATAGTCGCTACCATAGACAGTCATTTTAGGAAGCTTGCCGATGGCGGTCTGGGTAATAGCAGGGACAAGATTTTGAGGCTTCCCAATCGGTAGTTCACCGATCAATGCCGAAGGATGAGCACCGACGGGATTGAAATACCGGAGCAGAATAACCTTGGTATCATTGGCTTTCTGAAACTCGGTAAGAATTTGTTCGCCCATTTGCTTCGTAGCGCCGTACGGAGAGGCTGCAGGCTTCAGGGGCGATTCTTCCGTCACAACCGGTGTATCAGGTTCACCGTATACTGTACACGAAGAAGAAAACACAAACCAGGGCGTCTTGAACTCCTGTACACATTTCAAAAGGTTTATCAGGGAAGTAAGGTTATTCTCGAAATACATCAGGGGTTTTTCAACCGATTCGCCGACAGCTTTGAAGGCAGCAAAATGAATGATACCCTTTATGTCATGATTCTCTTCGAAAATGGCGAAGGTGTCGTCAAAGTTGCAAAGGTCAACCTTGTAGTTCTTAATCGTCTTTCCTGTGATCCTTTCCACTCCTTTCAACATCGCAGCAGTAGAACGGGAGTTGTCATCCACACTGATGACTTCATAATCGTTCTCAATAAGGTCGACCAGGGTATGCGAGCCAATAAAACCACAAGCACCGGTGACTAATATCTTTGCCATGCCTTTTGTTTAGGCGGCAAAACTCGTAAAATAAAACTATTGGAACAACCGTACGACATAGAAAATTCCGGCTGCAAGCGCCGCACTTACAGGAATGGTAAGTATCCATGCCCAAACAAGATTGATCGTGACGCCCCACCGTACTGCAGACAGTCGCTTGGTTGCACCGACACCCATAATACTTCCTGCAATTGTATGAGTAGAACTGACAGGGATCTTTAATGCTTCCGTGGCAAAGAGTGTAATAGCACCAGCAGTTTCAGCTGCCACTCCTTCGAAAGGCGTAACCTTTGTTATCCTTGTTCCCATCGTCTTGATAATTCGCCAGCCTCCGCTCATGGTTCCAAGGGCGATGGACGTATAACAAGCTAAAGGAACCCAATAAGGCATGTGTGACAAATCTGTAATGTTCCCATTGGCAATTAATGCTGCCGTAATAATACCCATTACTTTTTGAGCATCACCACCACCGTGGCCAAGGCTGAAGGCCGCGGAAGACACCAACTGCAGCTTCTTGAACCACACGTTGGCTTTATGAGCATTCAGCGTATTAAGCCAAAACGTAAACACTGCGAATAGGATCAATATAAAGCCGAGCAAAAGCCATTTGAAATTGTTGGCATAAAATACAACTCTGAGAAAATGCGATTGAAAATGTGTCTTCAGTTTGGCATCGTCTGTAACGATGATGTTGAAAAGAAACCAAAGCACCAGGATGATTACCGCTATGGAAACAATCTTTGGTAAAATATCCTTTCGGAAGGAGAGCAGAAACCAAAGAGAAATGACAAAG
>DATDNL010000527.1:0-5145 GCA_036518315.1 Flavisolibacter sp.
ACAATAGATAGAACCAATAAACCAAAGGTTGCTATCAAGAGGTAGACGGGTCTCCATCCATGTAGCGCCCAACGTAAGGCTCTTTCATAACGATGCATAATACGTGGTAGAATGTTATTCTGGAAGCCATGAATCAGATCATCGATGAAATACCTGTTAAGGACAACGAGAATGGCAAAGAAGATAATGAGGTTACCCAGGAATGTGGCCCCCGCGAGGTCCAACATGAGACCACCTCCAATTGCAATCCACAATGCAGGTTTTCTAAATATGGCAGATTTGGCCGGCTTTTCTCCTTCGGGATGGTTCATGAAGTCCACGGCAAACACGGGGTTCATGATGAAGGCCACAATGAGTGACGCCGACAGAGTAAAGATCAACATCGTTGGCAGGTAGATCATGAACTTGCCGATGATGCCGGGCCAGAACAATAGCGGGAAGAAAGGTGCCAGCGTAGTTAGGGTACCTGCTAAAACGGGTATAAACACTTCTCCTGCAGCCATCATACCGGCACGATCCTGTCGTATACGTCCTTTACCTTCTATGAAGATGCGGTGGGTATTTTCGATCACGACGATGGCGTCGTCCACGATGATACCTAAACCAAATAACAAGGCAAAGAGCACAATGAAGTTTAGCGTCACGTTACCGCCAACAATCAGGTCGGCCGCGGGTAGGAACATGAATGCCACGAACATACTCAGCGGCACTGATAGGGCAACAAAGAATGCGTTGGTTACCCCCATGAAGAACATGAGAATCAGCAATACGAGTATGAAACCAATTACGATGGAGTTCACAAGGTCATTGAAAGAAGTCCTTGTAGGAATACTTTGGTCGCCGGTGATCACCACTTTGAGATCCTTGGGATAATACGTTTTCTTGAGGTCCTCAATGGTACTCTTTACGGCGTCGGAAGTCTCGATCAGATTTTCCCCGGAACGTTTGATGATGTTTAGAGTAATAACTTTCTTTCCATTTAAGCGTGCATAGCTTTCCGTTTCCTTTACTGTGTCTTTGACATCGGCAAGGTCTTTCAAATAAAACGGAGCACCCGTTGAATTTCTAACGATGATATCTTGGATGTCCTGAGCAGTTTTCAATTCGCCTTTCAACTGGAGCTGACGTTTCATGTTACCGACTTCCAATTGTCCGCCCGAGATATCGTTATTCTCACGGGAGACGGCGTTGGCAATGTCATCGTAGGTTACGCCGGCGGCCTGCATGCGATAGTTGTCAACGTTGATTTGAAACTCTCTTTCAGGGGCGCCGACTATATCTACACGGTTCAGTTGAGATAATTCTTCCAGTTTGTCTTTTGTATCATCGGCCATCTTCTTCAAACGCATCAGATCATAATTGCCGCTGATGTTGACATACATGATGGGAAAGTCGGAAAAACTGACTTCAAGGGCGGTGGGCTGTTGGGTTAAGTCGGTGGGCAGATCCTGTTTTGATTTATCCAGTGCATCTTTCACTTTCTGCAGTGCGACATCGACCTTTACCCTGGTGTCGAATTCAACAGTAATGGCAGAATAGTCCTGTACGGATGTGCTCTGAACCTTGTTGATTTTTGCACCGGTAATACCCTTGATTTGTTTTTCGATGGGTTGTGTTACCAGGTTTTCAATATCACGTGGCGAGTTGCCGACATATATTGTCTGGATGTAAATGGTTGTGATGACAATATCCGGGAATTGCTCTTTAGGTAAGGTGGCGAACTGGAATACGCCTGCTAACGTTACAAAAAGTATCAGCAAATAAACGGCTGTTCTATTTTTTATACTCCAGGAAGTTGGTTTGAACTGTTTGAACTTACCTGTGTAGTTTTCTAATACACTCATAGCTTTTGTTGTTCTGTGGGCTTTTAATAATTTCTTCCCTGCCTATTCTTCCTGTTATTATTTCACCTGCGTGGTGATCAACTGACCTTCATACAATCCCTGGAAACCCTCCGTGATCAATTGATCGCCGGGTTGCAGACCTGATTTCACTTCTAACTTATCATCGTATAACTCTCCTACAGTGATAGCACGTTTGCGCGCAACCAATTTGTTGCCTTCTTTTACAGCAAGCATTACAAACTTGCCTGTTTCATCGTTTTGTAGAGTGCCAATCGGAATGGTGATGGCATTTTGATTTCCATAATCCTTGATATGCACTTTTGCCACCTGGTTTGGCTTGAGGTTGCTGCTAGCGGGAACTTTTGCTTCTATGTAAAATGTGCGGGTTGCAGGATCAATAATCCGGCTTACAACGGTTATGGTAGCATTGACAACACGGTTGTTGTCGTCGGGAAGAATTACTTCGACCTGGCTTCCAACGCCGACTTTGGTTTGGTAATTTTCAGGGATGTTGGCTTTGATCTTTAAATCACCAGTGTTTACAATTCGTATTTGGGGATTAGCAGTGCCGGGTACTACGCCAGTGAAGGTTTCGCCGACTCTTACATTTACAAGGTCGGCTACCCCTGACTGAGGTGCTGTGACAGTCATCAAACCTGCCTGCTTTTGAAGCGTACTGATATTACCTTGTAAAGTTTCTACCTGGGTTTTTGCATTCAATACATTCTGGTAAGTACCAATACCCTGGTCGTAAAGATTTTTGGTGCGCTTATAGGTATCTTCTGCGGCATTTAGCTGAACGCGTAAAGGTTCAATTTGCTGGCGAATAATCTGATCGTCCAAACGTGCCAGCACCTGTCCACGGCTAACTTGTTGGCCTTGTCTTACATATAAAGCTTTCACGACGCCTCCTTGTCCATTTGGTGGGGCCACGTATGAAATATTTGTGGCTTCAACCGTGCCCTGTATCTCGATGTAGTGTTCAAAGGCTGAAGCAGTAATAGGCGCAATGGCAACAAGTTTTGCCACTCCTGCGGCGGCGTTCGTGTCGAGTTTGGCAATATCTTCCTCCAGCTTTGCGATTTTTTCCGTGATCTTGGTTTGCTCGCCCTTTAATTTCTCAAGCTCTGCTTTCTTGTCATTCAAATCTGCCCTGGAATCTTTCTGGCTGTTGCCACAGGCAGAAAGAAGAAGTGCTATTATTGCCAGTCCGAATAGGTTCTTTTGCATACTAACTTTTTTGTCGATGATTGTTTCGTTATTGTAGTTTTCCGGTTGCTCTTAAGAAATCGATTTTTGCTTTGATAGCATCGTACATAGCGAGGACGTAATTGCTCTGCGACACCAACAAATCACTTTGGGCTGTAGATATTTCTGTTTGTGATCCAATGCCATTTTGAAATTTCAGCTGCGTCTGGTTGTAGACGGTTTCTGCCAATTGCATATTCTTCTTTTGGTCGTCCAGCGTGGCGAGTGCATTGCTATAATTATTGATCGCTGTTTTCACTTCGTTGTCTATAGTAATTTTCAGCGCATCAATATTATTCTGCGTCTGTTGTGCTGTAAGGCGCGCGGTTTCAATCATTGAATTTTTGGCACCGCCGGAGAAGATTGGAATATGCACGCTCATGCCCACGTAAGAGGTTTTGAACCAGGGATCGCCAAAGCCAAAATTGTTACCCTGCCTGTTGGTGCTGTAGGAGGCGGACATTGACAAAGTAGGAAGTTTAGAAAGCTGGTATCTCCTGATATTGAACTCGTTCAATTGTTGTCCAACCTGGGCATATTGAAATTCTTTCCGGTCACTGTAATTGTAATTAGAGGCATCCAACACGCCGTTGCGAATCTCTGTCTCTGTGATCTGTTCTTTCAAGATCAATGTATCTTGTATGGGCATTCCCATCAAGACTTTCAGGCCAAGGAAGCCATTGTCAATGGTGTTTTGTGTTTTTTGTCTTTCCGTTTTGAGGTTGGACAACTGCACTTCGAGCTTGCTGATATCGAGTTTCTCTGCAAAACCATTTTCAAACGACTTACGTGTGTCATCCAAAAACTTTTGGACCCGGGCTATGTTTGCATCGAGAATGGCGACCTGGTTATGGCTGGCTGCCAATTGGTAGTAGACCTTGTAAACGTTCGTAATAATGTTGATCTCGGTAACCTCTTCGGCCTTGCGTGAAAATTGCATGGCAGCATCCCTCGCTTGCAGACCAATAAACACCTGGCCGTCGAAAAGCAATTGCTCTAAACTGACGGCTGCACTCTCGTTAAACTTAGTTCCAAACTTCACCGGGATATGGGTACCTGGAGGCTGGCCAAAGAACTCTCCCGGAAGGAGAGTGGTCGGCAGTTTGAGATAACCAGTTCCGTTCAAGGTGGAGGATATTTGGGGATAAGCACTGGCGGTTATTTGCTTGTTTGTTTGCTCCTGTTTGAGTACGTCTATGAGGGCGTTTTTAACTTGAGCGTTATTCTTTTTGGCATAAGCGACAGCATCCTGCGCAGTGAACTCGTGTCTTTCCTGGGCAGATGATTGCAATACCCCAAACACTAAGAAGAATGTCACAAAACCGAATGGTCTTCTTTTCATTTGATTATTTTTTGCTTCGTTGATTTTTATATTTCTGGATCAGCTTTTGTCCCTTAGGTGTTGCCAATCCATAAAGAAAGCATTCCAATAGTTGTTGCTCTATATAAGCCAAATTGCTTTTGTTTGAAGGGAATACGTCCTGGTTAAAGGACAACAAGACGCTGTGGAGGCGGTAGCGTGAAAGGATATCTGTGTCGATATCTTCGCGATACAACTCCTCCCTTATGCCTCTTTCGAGATTGGCCTTAATCACCTTGTACAAAAAGCCGTTCCTAAAGTCGTCGAACTTCTTAAAGGCGGAGGGGTGGTATTTCTGCATATCAAACATTAATGAAGGATTCATGTTTTTCAACATCTCCTCCACCATGTCAAAAGACAGGAAGACTTCGTGAATGGCGTTTTCTCCTTTCTTTATGCAATCGGTGCACTGTGACTTATTGGTTGTTAATACTATATCAAATACTGCATTTACCAGGTCATCCTTGTCGGTGTAGTACTGGTAGAGGGTTTTTTTAGACATTCCCAGTTGTGCAGCGATATCATCCATTGATACTGAACGAATTCCGTAGCGATTAAAGAGCTCGTGGGACTTCACCAATATGCGTTCCTTTGCTTCCATAAAAATGAGGCGCAAAACTATGGAAACTTTTTACGTAACCAAAGTTTCCATGGTTATTTTTTACAAACGGTCGTTTTTGGGGGACGAACTGT
>DATDNL010000528.1:0-2978 GCA_036518315.1 Flavisolibacter sp.
GCCATTGGTGAAATTGCTACCGAATTCAACATCACTAAAATTGAAGTTGAGGGAGTGGCATCTTTCTATCATTTCTTTCATCGCCATCCTACAGGAAAGTTCACCGTCTACCTGAACAACGGTATTGTTTCCGATTTCAAAGGATTTCAACGGATCAAAGACACTTTTGAAAGAGAAACAGGTACCACATTTGGGTCAGTTGACCGGTCGGGAACTTTTGGTCTTTTTCTAACGCCCTGTATTGGTCTAAGCGACCAGGAACCTGCAGCTCTCATCAACTTCTATCCATTCACCAACCTGAATGCGATCAAGGTAAAAGAGATCATCAACAAATTAAAGAACGGCGCCTCGCCGGAAGATATTTGCGATGAACCGGCCGATAACATCCGCTATACTCCGGACAAGTCCGTATTCTTTAGCAATTGGAATCCAGGGTCTGCACTCGCTAAATTAAAAGACCTCGGCAAGCAGGGTGTGATTGAGGAAATCAAGAAATCCGAATTAGCCGGTCGTGGCGGCGCCTACTACCCAACATGGAAGAAATGGGACGCTGCAAGGATGCAAACCAGAACTCCAAAATTTGTGGTTTGTAACGCGGACGAAGGTGAACCCGGTACGTTCAAAGACCGAGTATTGATTAGTACACAGTCTGCTTCGCTTATCGAAGGAATGCTCCTGTGTGGATATGCCATTGGAGCATCTTACGGTATTATCTATTTGCGCGGCGAATATTGGTGGTTGAAACCTAAGCTTGATAAAGCGATTCAACAGTACTATGATGCCGGGCTGCTGGGCAGAGATTGCGCAAACATCAAAGGTTTTGATTTTGATGTACGTATCCAGATGGGTGCTGGCTCCTATGTGTGTGGTGAAGAAACGGCGTTGCTCGAATCCTTAGAAGGTAAGCGCGGTGAGCCTCGCACCAAATGGTTCTTCCCTGTTGAAAAAGGTTATCTGCAATTGCCGACGGTAATCAATAACGTAGAAACGTTTTGCGCTGCCGCAAGAATCGTTGAAATGGGCGTCGGTGAGTATTTGAAGTTTGGCATGCCCGGTTCTGCGGGTATTAAACTGATAAGCGTTTCCGGTGACTGCAGGCGCCCGGGTATCTATGAAATTGAATGGGGAATGACGGTTGCCGAATTGCTCGAGATCTGCGAAGCAGAAGATCCCTATTATATCCAGGTCAGTGGCCCATCAGGCGAATGCATCTCCATCAAAGAAAAGTATCGTCGCATTTCCATGCTCGACCTCATGATGAGGAAAGATATCCGTTGCGGAGGATCGTTTATGGTGTTCAATAAGCAACGTGACCTTGCCAGGGTGTTATTGAACTTCTCTCAATTCTTTAAGAGTGAGTCTTGTGGAGTTTGCACACCTTGCCGTGCAGGCAATTTCATTATTCAGCGCAAACTCGAAAAGCTCAATAATGGCACTGCCAATGAAAACGACTTGAAAGATCTTAAGAACTGGGGCATCATCATGAAGAACACAAGTCGTTGTGGATTGGGAAAAACAGCCACGAACACCATCATTGCCGCTATGGACAAGTTCCATGACTATTTTGTTTCAAGACTGGACAAGAGCTATGATGGATTGAACCTTGAATTCGATTTGGTGGCTGCCACTAAAGAGTATGAAAAATATAAAATGTGAGATGCGGTAAGTGAACTTCGATTCATCTGCCAGACCTCATATTTTAGGAATCTACGTCACAACTAAGACAAACGTTTATGCCGAACATCGTCAACATTACCATCGATGGCAAAAACATCCAGGCAGAAGAAGGGAGAAACCTGGTGCAGGTTGCAAGAGAGAATGGCGTCTTCATTCCTTCTCTGTGTTACTATGAACACATAGAGCCTCCCCTGGGCACCTGCCGCGTATGTACCTGCAAGATCAATGATAAATATCAACCCGCCTGTACCGAGAAAGTAGCGGAAGGGCTTTCCGTGGAGGTGAACACACCCGAACTTGTCGATACAAGGAAGGCCCTGGTTGAAATGATGTTTGCAGAAGGCAATCACATTTGTCCCGCCTGCGAGAAGAGCGGTAACTGCGATCTGCAACACATGGGATATGAACTGGGTATTTCATCTGCCCGCTTCCCTCACTTATTCAAAGACAGGGTAATTGATTTTACTCCGAAGAGATTGATCATGGAACATAACCGGTGCATCAAGTGTTTGCGCTGTGTAGTGGATGTAAAGACAGATGATGGCAAGAAAGTCTTCACCTATCAAAACCGGGGCAATGAAACCTTTGTTGGCGTTGACTACGAACAGGAAGCGAAACTTTCAGAGGAGCAAGCGATCAACGCAATGAACATTTGTCCCACAGGAGCCATCATTGTTAAGGGTGTCAGTTTTGCCAAACCCTTTGGTGACAGGAAATTCGACAGCCAATCCGTTCAGACCAACTTCTACAAAAAGCCATCGTCCTCAAGGCAATCCGCTGTTATGAGTAAGAAGATTATCGCGACGATTTCGTTAGCCGGCTGCTTTGGTTGTCATATGTCTCTTCTGGACATCGATGAAGACATTCTTGATGTGGTTGAACTGGTTTCATTCGATAAGTCACCGATCACAGATATCAAAACATTTACCAGCCGCTGTCACCTTGGGATCATTGAAGGTGGGTGCTGCAATTCCGACAACATTGAAGTGCTTCGGAAGTTCCGTGAGCATTGCGATATACTCGTTGCCGTAGGCGAATGCTCTATTTGGGGCGGCTTACCCAGTATGAGAAACTCCATTCCGCTCAGTGAATGTCTTGAAGAAGCCTATCTGAACGCCGTAACAAATGAAAAAGGAAGTACAGTTATTCCCTACCACGAAGACCTTCCAAAGATTCTTGACAGGGTATATGCATGTAACGAGATCGTGAAGATCGATTATTACATCCCGGGCTGTCCACCCAATGCCAACCACATATGGAAGGCTGTGAAGAACATTCTTTGGAATGAAGAGTATTCCATT
>DATDNL010000529.1:0-4681 GCA_036518315.1 Flavisolibacter sp.
CATCTTCTAAAAAGGGGAAAGACAACTTGCCTCTCTATTGCAAATAAAGCACCAAGCTATTTTTTTGAGTCGCATAGGAGGGCTAACCCCGGCTTCCAGGCATCTTATGAAGAATAACGGGGACAGGTACAACTTTATCGAATGCCTTGTAACCTTTCCATCACCGATTGTTTGTATAGTCGCCCGATAGGAATTTCAGATTGTCCTATCTGTAGAGACAGTGCATTATATCCCGAAATCTTGCTCAGTGACACGATGTACGACCTGTGCACCCGGATAAACTTGTGATCGGACAAAATATTTTCAATAGCACTGATGGGACGTTTTACGAGAAAATGTCTGCCGCCTGTAAGAAAAAACTTTACGTAATCTTTCCAGCTTTCGATGTACTCGATTTCATTCACAAAAACCTTCTTCATGTCTCTGTCCACTTTCAGGTAAACAAAGGCATCAATATTAGATACGTCACTTGTCGCAGTTGCCGACACTTCACGGCCCATCAACCGGTTTAATTTGGTAACCGCCTTAAAAAACCGTTCGAAAGAAACAGGCTTAACTAAATAGTCGACAGCATCCAGTTCAAAACCATCAATGGCATACTCCCTGTAAGCCGTAACAAAAACTACCTTGGGGGGATGGGAAAGGTTTTTTAAAAATTCAGTGCCAATAATACGGGGCATTTTAATATCGAGAAAAATAACATCAACCGTTTTTTGACGTAGCACACCCAATGCTTCAATTGCATTCCGGCATTGCCCTACAATTTCCAACTCATTAAGAGAAGAAATATATTTCGCGAGCACTTTCAATGCCGGAGGTTCATCGTCTATAAGCAGGCAACGAAGTTTCATACGGCTACAGTTTGAACAGCTACAGGTGAAAGATGCGGCATTGCATAATTTGATACACTCCCGGTTAATTTAACCATTAATGAAACTGCAAAAAAATCCCCCTCATCGTTTATCTTCAGTTCATGTTTACCGGGGTAAAGAAATTCGAGGCGTTTCTTCACATTGCTGATGCCAATGCCATTGTCGCTGCGCGACGTAAGCTCGTTTTTGCTGTTGGTAATTTTAAATTTCAATATACCGTTCGCGGCCGATATATCTACCCCCAACCAGGGCTTCTCGATTTGCTCCGATGCACCATGTTTAAAGGCATTTTCAAGAAAAGGCAGCATCAACAAAGGTGATATGAATATGTCTTTCATTTCTCCTTCCACATTCCATGATATTTCAATTTTATTACCATAGCGTTCTTTTTCCAGGTCGAGATAATTTTTCATAATGTCCACCTCTTTTTCTAGCCTCACCTCTCCTGCTTTGCAGTCATAGAGCATATAGCTAAGCAGTGAGGAAAGTTTCAGAATAAGTATCGGCGTTTTCGGCGACCCATCAAGAGAAAATGAATAAATATTGTTCAGCGTATTGAATAGGAAATGCGGGTGCACCTGTGCTTTCAGCAGTTGCAGCTCCGCCGTCATTTTTTCCTCTTGCGCCTGGAGAAATTCTTTCTGCTTCAATAACCATTGCTTTCCAAGGGATAAAGAAGAGAAACAAGCGGCGGTCGTTACCACGCAAAGGAAACATTGCCATGGATAATCATCACCATGGGGCATGTTCATCAGGTCTAACAAGGGGGCAGAGATATACTTTAGAAAATAGACACTCAGGTACCACCCAACTGCAAGCCAGAAAATGAGTGAGATTAGAAATACCAGGTATTTGCCTTTCAACAGCAGCTTTGGAATAGCAATGTATGAAACAGGATAACTGTAGATAATAAATAGCGGAATCCAAAGTCCGATGCGAATAAAATTATCAGTGAAGGTCGACCAAATAAGTGTCAGGAAGCAGGTCCATCCGAAAAGCCATAAAGACCAAAACGAGACATGCCGTAATATCTTGTGTTTCGGAGAAAAAATAAACTCGTTTGGTTTCATCATCTTCACGCTGAAAGCTTGTTTTCACAATTTAAGAAATTATACTTCATGATCATTTTGCCCGCGAGTAAAATAGACTAACAGCATAAGAATTGGGACAAACAACAATTCTATTCCCTAAAAACCACAAACCTCCTTTAACTGCTTTGTTGCTTAGAAACAATTCTGTTAAGCGATTAGAATTCACAGTAAGCAAAGCTGTATCTATTTTGGTCTTGCTCTAAGCTAATTATCCAATTTCTCTGAATTCTGCACACATTCCAATCCAATAGCAGGATTCTTTACAGACGCTATGTACCGTCCCCTAACACAAGAAAAATGAGATCGCAAACAGCAAATGAGGTTTTTCGATGGTGATGAAATGGGAAGTTGTTAACCCTGTAAGAGAACAAAGCGCAAACTAAAAATGACACACCAGGATCTTAACCACATCGCTCCCTGAATCATGATACACCATCAACTAATACTAAATACTCGACAATGAAACACAAAATCAGCTATGCAATCATGTCCGTCGCATTCGCGTCCATGTTGACCCTTTCTTGCCAGAAAGAAATGAAACAATCTAGCCAAAATGAGATCGTTCCGGCTACTAACCGTTCTTCAGAGACCAATGGTCATCTACGACAAACCAAGACGTTTTCTTCAGATGTAGTAGAAAAATGGCTTGGCGTCCAATTGCCTCTCTTGTATTCTCCCCCTGTTTCTTATGGTGTCAATCCCGGCAGATACATGGCCTATTGCGGCGTCGCCTTGTACGAAGCCGTAGTCCCCGGCATGCCCGCTTATCAAAGCCTCCACGGCCAATTGAACCAAATGCCCGAAATGCCCAAAACGGATCCCGGCAAAGCCTATCATTGGCCCACTTGTGCCAATGCCGCCTTGGCTGAAATGACGAGGAAACTTTTCACGTTCACCCCCGCAACCAGTAATGCGGTGCAGCATCTCGAAGATGAACTAAATGCAACGTACGAAACAGAGATTGGCGACGCTTCAATCTTCGAACGCTCAAAAGCATTCGGCAAAGCCGTGGCAGAAAAGATCTTTAACTGGTCCACTACAGATCATCCCTGGTCTTCATGGCCCACCTTAGTATTGACCGACCATCGTCCTGGTCTCTGGTGGCCGGAAAATAACAACCCCGCCATTCCTAATGGACTTGCCTACTGGGGCGATACTCGAACCATAGTTGCCGGCAGCATTGAGAATGTAACTTCAGAACCGTACGTATACAACGATGCAGATGCAAACTCACCCTATTACAAAGACTTCCGCGAAGTATACGACATCTCCAAAAATCTGTCTCACGATCAGAAGCGCCTTGCCAAATACTACGACGACCCGGCAGTGAATGGTTACCCTGCAGGAGCGAGCTACATTTCCGTATTCAAACAAATCGTGGAACAGCTAAACCCGGCACTTGATGTAACAGCATTCGCCTATGCCAAAACCGGTATGAGCCTCTTTGATGCTACAATTGGTTCCATGAAGGCAAAATTCCATTTCATGCAGGAAAGACCGTTCCAGTTTATTCGGAGGGTAATAGAGCCATCGAATAGCCCGGCCACGTGGTGGAAGCCGCTTATCCCTACACCGCCCTATTCCGATTTCCCGGCAAACCATGCAACTTTCAGCGGTGCATTCGCACACGCGCTCACCACCATTTTCGGCGACCACGTCTCTTTCACCAACAGCACTTATAAAGGCAAGATGGTGGATCTAGGAAATGGACCTGAGGACATGGGTACCTATTCCTATAATTCGTTTTACGAACTGGCAAATGCCATTGCAATTTCAAGAGTCTATGGTGGCATTCATACGCGGCATGCAGTGGAGGAAGGCACAAAACAGGGAATAAAAACTGCGCAGAACATTGATAGAAAAGTAAAGTTTCTGAAAGATTAGAAATTTACCTTCCCGGGGTCCTTGCTTTTGGCTTACATTGGCAAGGCTCCGGGTTCGTTCATTTGGTAGTACATCTCATCCGCAACTGGGAAAAGGACGGGTAAGTCATGCTTCTTCCCTCATACTGGGTGGACCAGGTCTATTTACACGTTCAAGGAATCACTTTTAAGTAAATATTCAAATAATACAAGCCAGTCATCAAGAACGTTACCGCTGCGGCAACTCTCATCACTCTTTCCACCTTCTGGATCGCCTTGAAATAGCTGCTTAGTTTACCAATTGCAAATGCAATAACAAAGGCAAAGAAAATGACCGGCAGCCCGGTACCAATTGAAAATACCACAGGCACCCCCAATCCTGCTGAGGCTGACAGGGTCATCGGAACAAGCATGGCAAAAAATAGTGCTCCACTGTAAGGACAAAAAGCAAGAGCAAAAACAATCCCCAATAAGAAGGAACCGAGCAATCCCCGATCTTTGAACTTCTCAGACAGCGTGTCAGTTAGTTTACCCTTTGAAAGAAAATTCAGTTTAATAACGCCCAACATGATCAGCCCAATAACAATCATGATGGGTCCTATGAACTTTTCGCCGTTTCCCTGGAATACCCTGGCAATCTTAAACTCACTCGCTCCATAGTACACTAGCGCGGCGAGTATTGTATAAGAAAGCATTCTGCCAACCGTATATAGCAGACCACTTATGAGCACCCTATTCCTGTTAGAAACGTTTTTTGCGATATAAGCGGTAGCGGTAATGTTCGTTGCCAAAGGACAGGGACTAATAGCAGTCAGTAACCCCAGGGCAAAAGCAGCAAGCAAAGGCATCTCGCTAT
>DATDNL010000530.1:0-4974 GCA_036518315.1 Flavisolibacter sp.
GAGGTCGAAGTCATTCTCGACCTGGCGATCTTTCCCTTCACCAGCGTTTCTGCCAATCGTTATTAGCGCAATATCACTTTGGTTAGCCTTCGATACGATGAGTGAATCGGGTAGTGGTAATTCGCCAACGCGCGGATTTGGATTTAATATCCCTTCAAGGAAGTTCTTCTTCGGTTGTTTTGCTTTTTCGGCAGCGATAAAGTCTGTGTAAGTCTTTTCCAGTTGCGTATCAACAAATAAGCCAGCGTTTCTGAGTCCCTGCACGAGCGAAACGGTATAGGCTTCGTTAACATCGCCGCTTCCCGTTCCGCCGGAAATGAAATCGTATGAAGTGTTTCCAAAAGTCGCGATCTTTTTGATCGAGGTATTGAATGGTAATGTGCCTTCGTCGTTCTTCAGCAATATCATGCCTTCGGATGCAGCTTGTCTTGCGAGGGCTGCATGTGCTTTAAGATCGGGACTATTGCTGAAGACATATTTTTTAAAAGATGGCGAGTTTAGAATGTAATCCACTATACGTTCTGTGTTTTGGTCTAGCACTTTCTCGTCCAAGGTGCCATTGTGCACTGCTTCCGTAATTGCCTTTTTCTGATCGTTCGTTCCCGGCATCAGGAGATCGTTACCTGCTTTCATTTGTGCGACTGCATCTTTACCGCCAAACCAGTCGCTCATTACAAGTCCTTTAAAACCCCATTCCTTCCTGAGAATGGTGGTCAGTAGATCATATTCTTCCGACGTATATGTACCGTTTAATAAGTTGTAAGAGCTCATTACGGTCCACGGATGTGCCTGTTTGACGGCGATCTCGAAACCTTTCAGGTATATTTCACGTAAAGCTCTTTCGCTGACGACGGTGTTTACCATGTTGCGATTGGTCTCCTGGTTGTTGGCTACGAAGTGTTTAATGGAAGTGCCGACCCCGTTCGACTGGATGCCGTTAACCATTGCAGCAGCAATCTTCCCACTGACCAACGGATCTTCCGAATAATATTCGAAGTTTCTTCCGCCCAATGGATTGCGCTGGATGTTCATTCCGGGTGCAAGAAGAATGTCCACGCCGTATTCTTTTACCTCGTTGCCCATGAATTTCCCGACCCGGTAAACCAGTGCCGTATCCCATGTCGATGCGAGCAGTGTGGCCACAGGCCATGCAGTTGCGTAGTAAGTCTTCGAATCGCCCTTCCTGCTTGGGCTAATGCGCAGGCCTGCGGGTCCGTCAGCAAGGACAGTATTAGGTATCCCGAGGCGCGGAATGGCGAAAGTGGTTCCTGCGGCCCCCTCCACTTTGTCCATGGTTTGTCCTACGACCGTACCGTTCGATTCCTGTGTTTGTTTGCCATCAATCTTCATTCCCATGCCTACCAAAAGATTGACCTTTTCTTCCAGGTTCATTTTGGACACCAGGTCTTTTGCTTTGTTGGATTGGGCGGAGAGTATCATAAACGATGTTAGGGTTTGCAACAACAGGAATAATGATTTCATGGTGAAGTAGTTTAAGTCCTAAAGTTGATGTGAGAATAAGCCCCGGCGATTTGATAATTGTCAAATAATTAGCGGGCGGAGCGAATTCGGCTCAGTGTTTCCAATGTTACTCCAAGAAAGGAGGCAATATAGGAAAGGGGCACTTTTTGAAGTATCTCGGGTGAAGTAGTTATAAGGCGGTCATACCGTTGCTGGGCGGTTTCGAATTGGATGGAGTCCATCCTTACCTGCGACAGGATAAGGGAAGCCGTGACCATTTTTCGCAATAATCGCTCTACGTCATGGTGTTCATCGGCAAGCCTCATGAAATCGTCATGGTGAATACCGTAAACTTCCGACGGTTCCAGCGTATGTATGATCAAATGACTTGGCTTTCGTTGGAAAAAGCTTTGAATAGAAAGGAAGAATTGATTCTCCATAGCGATCCATTCCGTCACTTCTTTTTCATTTTTATGATAGAAAATTCGGGCGACCCCCTTTTCGATGAAGTAGATGTAATTGGATACGGCATGTTCTTTCAATAAAAAATGGTCTTTGGGCAATGACCAATGTTTCCAGGCAGAAAGAAAGATCTCCATGCTCTGTTCGGACAGGAGAGAAAATGAATTGATCCGTTTCCTCAAGAGGTCCATAGTTGAAATTAATAAAAGCTGTGAAGCTTTTCAATTGTAACAACAAATGATAAATTGTGATGATTATGGATCGTAAAACTTTTCTTGGAGCGACCGGTGCATTGATTGGCGGATTTGCCATTCCATTTAATAAATCTTTTGCCAAAGACGGTTCGGAGGTTATTACCATAAAAAAGCCTCCTTACCTGCAAAAGGGATCTGTAGTAGGTGTTACAGCACCTGCGGGATTTATTACCCACGAAGAGATCCAGCCTGCTGTCCAGGTCATGCAAAGCTGGGGGTATAATATCGTGGTTGGCGATACGATTGGGAAAAAAGATTTCACGTATGGCGGTACTGATGACGAACGCCTAAATGATTTGCAGAAGATGTTGGACGATCCCAAAATCGCAGCAATTATGTGTGCTAGGGGCGGCTATGGCTCTATCAGGATCGTGGACAGGCTGAACTGGACCAGGTTTAAGCAAAAGCCCAAATGGGTCATTGGTTTTAGTGATATCACCGTTCTCCACAGTCATATCCATAGAAACCTGAAGATCGCTTCTATTCATTCGAAAATGATCAATAGTTTTCCCGACGACTGGAACACGGCTCAACCTGTACAAATTGAGACCATTATCTCCATCCAAGATGCATTGACGGGGAAGAAGATGTCTTATTCTGCGTCGCCTAATCCCAGGAATAAGCAGGGTGTTGCCGAGGGAGTGTTGCTCGGAGGTAATCTAAAAACGTTGGAAACATTGTCGGGAACGGTATCTGATATCAATACAGATGGGAAAATTCTTTTTGTGGAGGACACTGGTGAATATTTGTACAGTATTGACCGGATGTTTTGGAACCTCAAACGGACGGGTAAGCTGAAGAACCTGGCCGCCCTGGTGGTGGGCGGTTTCAGGGTCAAGCCTGATGATCCCGGTGAGGAGTTCGGCAAGACTATTGAGGAAATTGTAATGGAGAAGGTGAACGGTTACAAGTACCCTGTGTGTTTCGATTTCCCCGTAGGCCACCAGGTGAATAATTTTGCACTAAAGTGCGGGGTAAAGCACCGACTTACAATAAAAGAAAACCAAGCGAGTTTAAGTGAAATACTATGAAAGTGACGATTCCTCCATATTTACAGAAAGGCGATACCATTGGCATTGTGGCACCAGCGGGTTTTATGCCCATAGAGAAGATGCAAACCTGCATTGAAACCCTTGATAGCTGGGGCTATAATGTACATATGGGAGCTACAACCCACAGCAATTCGGAGAATTATTTTTCAGGTACCGATGAAGAGCGTTTGAATGATCTGCAGCAGATGCTGGACGACAGAAACGTCAAAGCCATTCTTTGTGCAAGAGGAGGTTACGGAACCAGCAGGATCATTGACGACATCAGCTTTAAAAAATTCAGGAAGCATCCGAAGTGGATCATCGGCTTTAGTGATATTACGGTTCTGCATGCACATATCTTTTCCAGGTACAAGATTGCCTCTCTTCACGCGCCCATGGCTGCTGCTTTCAACGATGGAGAATTTGACAATCAGTACATACACTCACTTAAAGATGCGCTTTCAGGAATACCGTCACATTATGAGTGTGCGCCGCATGCCTTCAATAAAACAGGTGAGGCAAAGGGAGAACTGGTTGGAGGAAATTTAAGCCTGCTGGCACATTTGATAGGTACAAAGTCAGACATCAAGACTAAAGACCGGATCTTATTCCTGGAAGACGTGGGAGAATACTTGTACAACGTCGATCGTTTGCTGCTGCAGTTGAAGCGCAGCGGAAAATTTGACAAACTAGCCGGCTTAATCATCGGCGGGTTTACAGAAAGCAAGGATACAGAACGTCCCTTTGGAAAGTCGATCTATGATATTATTTATGAGCAGGTCGGGGACTATGATTTTCCTATCTGCTTTGGATTCCCTGTTAGCCATGACAAGGAGAACTATGCCTTGAAAATAGGTGTCGAGTTTCAATTACAGGTGCAATCTGAAAAGGCCATCCTTTGGGAATAACACTCGTTCAATTTTGAAAGGTGACTTTGAAACCGAACCCCGCCCGCTATCTGTTTTTGCATTTACATTTTCCTCTTTTTCCCAATAAAAAGTCCCGCTCGATGGCGGGACTCTCGGGTACATCGTTTTCTCAGGCTATTGATATCTTGTATAATAGTTTCTTAAACGGTAAGATAGATCACTCTGAATCTGCTTAAGCAGCTGGTCCATGACCTGGTCTTCAGAGGGTGGCGTGGGTGCAGGTTGATTGAGCGCTGTTTTGTCGGCGTCGCTGAGTGCTCTTTCGTCACCGGTATAGCTGACCAGCTGCGTTTCCCATTTATGCTGGCCCGTGAAGCGGTCGCTCCAAAGCGTGATACCTTTTGTGTCTCTCACGGTGATGAATAAGTCACCCTGTGAAAGAAGCGTTCTTTTAGTAGTGGTGATATTGGCTTTTACGGTGCCATATTCGTGTTTTACAGAGTCTTCCCTGAATACGATATCCTTTACTACTACCTCTTTGCTGACTTCTCTCGACGTCTTCGAGTCGCTTGGCTGACCGATACTGATACGGCTTAGGTTCAACTCCATCACCTGGTCGGGTTGCACATTGTTGCTTTTTAATTCATACTCAGAATAGAACTTTACAAATTCATTGTTCATATTGTAGGAAAGAGTACGAGCAATGTCTTTCTGGAAATTCTGTAACTGGTAGGAGGAACTGTATTGGTATCCACCAAGGTTCTGAATAGGGGTGAGAAGCACTTTAAGAACAGCGTGGTTATAGGCTGTATCTCTTTGCTTGCGAAGATCAAAATCTTCGGGGCGGTAATTTGCCGCGGTTGCATACTCTTTGTATGCCTGGCGGTAGGCTTCTTT
>DATDNL010000531.1:0-3820 GCA_036518315.1 Flavisolibacter sp.
TTACAACGCCAGCAAGTTTGCATTGGAAGGTTTTAGCGAAGCATTGGCGCAGGAATTGGCACCTTTTGGAATTAAGGTAACAATCGTAGAGCCGGGACCCTTCCGCACCCAGTTCCTTTCGGGTTCGTTGAAGATGCCTCAAGACCAAATGGATATCTACCGGAAAGGGCCGGTTGGCCAGATGTATCAATACCAACAAAAGATGAATGGCAACCAGGAGGGTGACCCGGTGAAAGCTGCCAAGGCTATTGTGGACTACGTCCAGAATAATAAAGAGAACCTGCGCCTGCCTCTTGGAAAAGTAACCATACAAAGCATGCGCGCTAAACTTGCTGCGGTTGAAAAGGATCTCGCTGCAAATGAATCAATTGCAGTAAGCACCATCTATTAAGGGAACTGTTTTTACATCTCTACAACAGTAAATAATGTTAATACGCTATGAATTAAATAGTGTGTTTATTAACGTTGTAGTACAAAACTGTTCCTTATGAAGAAATTTCTACTCTATTTAAGCTTTGCTTTTACAGCTATAATTTTATTCGGCTCTTGCTCCCATAAGAACTACACTAGTTCGTACTTCGAACAACAAACCGCTAATCACCGGATCATTGCTGTGTTGCCGGCAGAAATGATCTACACCGGCACTCAGCCGAAAAATGTTACTCCGGAAGACATTGCGAAGATTGAAGAGACAGAGAGTCGTATGTTCCAGAACTACTTGTTCAGCGCTATCCTTAAATACGCTAACTCCAAGAAATATTATACGGCTGTAGGTCTGCAGGATATTAGTACTACCCAGAAGCTGCTTGAGGACAACAACATATCTATTCGCGACTCGTGGAAACAGGATGATGTGAAGCTCGCCCGCCTGTTAGGTGTCGACGCGGTGGTACGTATGCGAATCCAGAAGCAAAGGTACATGAGTGACCTCGCCTCCTTTGGTGTTGGCTATGGCCAGCAAGTTTTATATCAAATTGGCAACGTTGGTAAATACGTTCCCTATGTGCCAAATAAGACAAATGATATTTATGCTTCCTGCAACATCGTTAGCAACAACCAGACCTTGTGGAACGATGATTACAGGGGAAGCAGCAATTACACTGTGTCTTCAGAAAAGGTGATCGATAATATTACTGACAATTTCGGACGGCATTTCCCGTATAGGAAAAGAAGATAGGATGCTTCTTTAAAAGAGAAAAGCGGTAAGAGTTCTTACCGCTTTCTTATTACTAACCCTATAATTCTCTTAAACTGCTGCGGCGGCTGCCTGCTCTTGCAAAATACCTTTCTGCAACAGGTATTCAGCGATCTGAATTGCATTCGTAGCAGCGCCTTTGCGAAGATTGTCGCTCACGATCCACATGTTCAACGTGTTTGGCTGTGTTTCGTCCCTGCGGATGCGACCTACAAACACTTCGTCTTTCTCATGAGCCCACAAAGGCATAGGATATACCTGCTTTGAAGGATCGTCCTGAACGACAACACCAGGTGCCTCACTCAAAAGCTGTCTTACTTCATTAAGATCAAAGTCGCTTTCGAATTCGATGTTGACGCTTTCGCTATGGCCGCCCATGACAGGAATACGAACAGTGGTTGCAGTCACTTTGATCGAGTCATCACCCATGATCTTCTTGGTTTCATTGACCATTTTCATTTCCTCCTTGGTGTAACCATTGTCCAGGAAGACATCAATTTGTGGGAGCGCATTCAGGTCAATCTGGTATTTATAAGCCATCTCACCTTCCTTACCGTCTCTTTCGTTAAAGAGTTGGTCCACGGCTTTCTTGCCGGTTCCCGTTACACTTTGGTAGGTAGAAACAACCACTCTTTTGATCTTGTACTTTCTATGCAGTGGCTGTAAGGCAACGACCATTTGGATAGTAGAGCAATTGGGATTGGCAATGATCTTATCGTTGCCGGTCAATACGTCAGCGTTGACTTCAGGAACCACCAGTGGTTTAGTTGGATCCATTCTCCACGCAGAAGAGTTATCAACAACTGTGATGCCCGCTTCGGCAAATTTGGGAGCCCACTGGAGGGAAGTGCTTCCGCCGGCTGAAAACAGGGCAACCTGGGGTTTTGCAGCAATAGCGTCCTCCATACTTACAACCTTATACTTCTTTCCCTTGAATTCGATTTCCTTCCCGACTGACTTTTCAGAAGCGACTGGAATGAGTTCATCCACAGGAAAATTTCTTTCTGCAAGAACCTGCAACATTTTTGTACCTACAAGGCCGGTGGCGCCAACTACTGCAACTTTCATTTTTTAGAACCCCATCCCCTTGCGGGGAGCCTAGCATCTGAAGGGGTGTCAGATCTTTTTGTTTTAAGAATTAGTTATTGCTTCAAAAAGCCGATAAAAAAAGGCCTTCCGTTTTGGGAAGGCCTGTATCTATTTTGAACATACTAAAACGTTAGACACCTTCCCTGTTGAGAAACTGTTTCTTATTACGCTTTGTATGCTTGCTTTTTAACATTGAGCAGCGAATTTAGTGCGAAAAGTTCTTCTTGCCAAATAGATCATTGTAATATTTGATTATACTTTATACATTGCCTTTTTATGCAATATAGAAGGCTCGTCCTGGTATTCGTACTCAGTTTTCCTTTCGTCATTAAAGCACAAATAGCTAACAGGTTCGATGTTGTTATTACAGAGGTGCTGGCAGATCCAACGCCCGCAGTGAATCTGCCAGACGCAGAATACGTGGAAATCAAAAATGTGTCTGCTACTGCCTTTAACTTAAATGGTTGGAAATTGGCTGATGCCAATTCTGCGGGCATCATCAATACCAGCTTTGTTCTGCAGCCGGATAGTATCGCCATTTTATGTTCTACCAGTAACGTAACGACCTTTTCAGCTTTCGGAAGAGCGATTGGTGTTACCAGCTTTCCTTCATTAAACAATGAGGGAGATCTGCTCTCGTTAAGATCTCCACAGGGGAGGACCATTCATGCGGTTAATTACTCTCTTGATTGGTATGGGAGTGAGGTAAAGAAAGATGGAGGCTGGAGCCTGGAGATGGTTGACACCAAAAACCCTTGTGGGGGAAAAGATAATTGGAAGGCAAGCACCGATAGCAAAGGTGGGACACCCGGCAAGAAGAATTCAGTTGATGGAGTGGCCAATGACACCGACGCTCCTCAATTGATAAGATCGTATTCACCGGACAGTGTCACTATCGTTGTTCTGTTTAGTGAGCCATTGGATAGTTTGTCCGCAACCGTTGTTTCGAATTATAAGATAACCAATAACGTTACTGTTGTCTCAGCAATACCACAGGCACCGTTATTCAATTGTGTTTTATTGAAAACAGGGGCGCCCTTGTCGAGGCAGACGGTTTATACGGTTACCGCCTCAAACCTTAAGGATTGTAAGGGAAACCCGTGTACAGCTAACAATGTGAAAGCAGGATATTCTGAAGAAGCGCTGGCAAGGGATGTTGTGATCAACGAGATCCTGTTCAATCCAAGGCCGGCCGCCTACGACTATGTCGAGTTATATAACAAGAGTAATAAGATCGTTGATGCCAATAAGCTCTATATAGCCAATAGGAGTTCAACAGGGTCGTTAAGTTCCATTAAGAAATTGAACGAAGTTCCGTTTTATGTATTCCCGGGTGATCACATTGTAGTAACTGAAGATGCTGAATCACTTGGACAAGAGTACCTCGTTCAACATCCGGAAAATGTTCTTGTGGTTTCTGCTCTACCCTCTTTGCCTGATGACAAAGGAACGGTTGTGATTACCAATTCGCAGGGAGCGGTGGTAGATGAGGTCTGCTATTCGGAGAAGTGGCAGTTTGCCTTAATGAGTAACGAT